>JAKPSJ010000067.1 GCA_029555345.1 Methanobacteriota archaeon
GGGATACCCGATGTCTCCGTGAGTCCTGGAATACTCGCACGAATCGAAGAGTCAATCAGCTCCGTCAAGGCAGCACTGGATCAGTACGACTTCAAGGTCGCAGTGGACGAGATGATGGCTCTTGCCGCTTTCGGGAACAACTACATCCAGACAAATGCACCCTGGAAATCGATCAGGAATGACAACAGCGCTGCATCCCAGGTCGTCAAGGACTGCCTCGTCCTGGTCAACGCCCTTGCCCTTCTCTTCGAACCTGCGATCCCGGAAAAGGCCCGCGAAATATGGACAATGCTGGGAAACACCGCACCGATCAACAAGGTTACCCTTGAAAGTGCGGTCCGCGATATTCCCGCCAGACCTCTCATGGCTCCTCATCCGGTCTTCCAGAAACTCGAGGACTCGTTCATCCGTGAGATGGATGAACTCCTCCAGGAGAGGGTAAAGATAGCCGAGGATCGCGGTAAGACGTCCGATACCATTTCGATCGAGGAATTTTCCCGCCTTGATATCCGCACGGGGAAGGTTGTTGCTGCCGAACCGGTTCAAAAGTCTCAAAAGCTCCTCAAGTTGCAGGTCGATATCGGGAGCGAGGTACGGCAGGTCATTGCAGGGATCGCACCCTTCTATAAACCTGGGGATATCGTGGGAAAAAACGTGGTGGTTATCGTGAACCTGCAACCGGCACGCATCTTCGGCTTGGAGAGCCGTGGGATGATCCTCGCGGCAGGGGACACTGCATCGCTCCTCGTCCCTTGGAGAGATGTTCCGCCCGGGACAAAAATAAGGTGAACAAGGAAATGATCTCTCATGGAACATCGTCTCCCTGCCGTTTCACGCGGAAATAACTGAGTGGAAGTACCTTTCAGTTCCAGGCTGATGAGGCCCACATTAGCACCTTGGCAGAGCAATTCCCGGTCGGCGGGTGTCGCCGGCAACGGTGCTTCTCGTTGATAGTCCCAACGCCCCTGATGCCACTATATTCTGCCGCTCTGAAGGGTGCCCTGACGGGGGTTGGAGTGATTGCCCCCCCTTGAGATTCATCTCCACTGGTTTCCGGTAAAAAACCTGACAGTTTCCACCTGCACACATTATCGTGGAGATTTTTTAGGGGGAGGGCCCTTCCCCTTTATAGCCCCTGTTGAACCCCGGAGAGCACGCCTGATCACTCCCCTGAAAGGACGCTCCTGATTGCTTCACAAACCATGTCTGTTCTCTCCGAATCCAGCAGTTTTCTGACTGCAGCCCTCCCCGGTGTGTCACCCAGTTTCCCGAGGGAGAGGACGGCCGCCTTGCGGACATACATGTTCCCGTCGCCAAGGCGATCGATGAGGGGCGGAACCGCCCCCTTGTCTTCAGTTCCCCCGAGGGCCTTAGCCGCCATGTACCTCACGTGGTCCTTTTCGTCCGACAATGCCTCGATCAGGGCTTTAACTGATTCTCTGTTCCGGATCTTCCCGAGAGCCTCTGCGGCCCTGTACCGGACCTTCCAGTCATTATCCAAGAGGAGAGAGATGAGGTCAGGGACAACAGTATCCCCCAGGTCAGCGAGGGCGGCCATGGCCTGGGCACGGGCACCCTTGTCGGTGTCCCTGAGGGCTGATAGGAAAAGACCTTTCAGGTGTGGATCCCTCTCCCTCCCGAGGAGGTAGAGGGAATAGCGCCTGACATGAGGATCAACAGAACTCGTGGCCTGCTCGACGAGAAGTTCCTCTATTCGGTAATCTGCACCTGACGGCGATGCATATCCAGGGTCACGTGTCATTTTCTCCCTCGTAAAGTTGAGGCCTCCTCCCGCATATGGTTTTCACATCATCTCCGGATGCCCAAAACGACGAGGACTGCACCGAAGCCAAGGAACAATAGGGCTGGGGGGAAGGTGGCAGGAGGAGACGGCCCTGTCAGCAGGAGGGCTCCCCCGAACATGATGATCACAAGGCCAAGCCCGATGATCGGGACTCCACTCGCAACGCCAAAGACCGGGCAGTGGCTCCTGCATCCGTCCGACTCCGGGGGAATTTTTTCACCGGGCTCCATATCTCATCAGGTATCTGGTTTGTCATTCCGTGTCGATGAAACGTTGTCCAGCAGTATCGACCGCACTTCTATTGTATAGCATTTAGTGGTTTAAGAATTAGGATCGGACAGTATCTCCCTTTTTAACGATAGACTGTGAAAGGACTGGCAGCAGGATGGTCGCATGAGGAATAGAGACATAGATAAATTCTGAAAGTCGTCAGGGATTTCACTATTTTCCATTCATGAAAAGAGAACCTCGTAAGGGTTATCGATAAGAGGCACTCTGGTCGTCGAATGCCTGGGTTAATTTGATAGAACGATATTCTTTTTAAGAGATGATACTATTATGTATGTATCTGGCTTCAATCAGGTAATGAGTATTATACGAAAATGAAACTATTACAAGGAGAGGTGTATCGTGACAAGGACTAAAAGTATCCTAATTGTTGGGCTAATCATGATGCTGTGGATTACAACTCCCGCAGTTGCTGCCGTACAGTATTCAGAATTTCAAATCCCAACGATATCGAATGGTATGAACAAAATAACTGTTATCGATAAATTGAATAGTTTAAGAGAGAATAAAATTTTTTTATCGTATCCAAATTATGATAAATTTTTGATGAACAAAGAAAGTGCGGGAAACATTGTGACTTATTCGAACGCTATTTCATCGAACGACTATTGTTATTCATGCTCCGGGATGGGACAATCGACCGTCATAAACCACTATTCTTCGGTTCCAACATATTATCCCGACCAGGTTCAACCCACAGAAAGGGGATACGGATCGATGATTGTTACCGGTCCTGATAATGGAAGAAACTATTATTTCTGGATAAAATCGGATTTCTTTGCTTTAGATGTTGAGGATTATTATGATATGCAATGGATAGGCCCCTCGCGCCTTCCCGCATATTTCGATAAGAATATCCTCTCTGGGTCGTATTGCCTGAAAGTGACAACTTCACGATCCAGTCCTTATAACGATGTCGTGTGGTGTGGTACTGCAATCGTTGCACCAAATCAAACTACCACGATGAAGGTTTTTGTATCAGGCTGCCCATTTGGCTGTAGTTGCTGTTGACCCAGAATAGGAAATCCCTTTTTTCGCAAGGTTCGTATTCCTGAAGTTGTGCAGCCGAAACCGATCAAGAGAGTTTTTGTAGATGTAAAACGTTCTCCAAATCGAAGCCATGATATTTGAAATATCTAACTCATGACAAATGCTGAGAATCTTGTCGGCAGCAAGGGAGCATTCGCCGAGAACGCGATTATCGTCATGTGATGTCTCTTCGCTATTTGGCATGAAAATCGACTGATTCTCTTAACAAAAGTCAAACGAGAGGAGGAATAAAATTTTCATTTGTTGGGCCTGATGCACACATCATGGTGTTTTGAGGGGGTAATTGAAGTATTGAGTGGGGGCTACCTCCCCCACACCCCCCCCTTGCGCTACCCACCCATCTCCGAAGGGCGCCCCGGTGGAGGTTCAACAACTTGCAAAACACGGGGTATCACAATAATCGTCTGGATCCAGGGTCCAAAATCAAATATTTAGTCCAGTTATGATTATCCAGAAGCCTTGATGAGTACTGCGAAAAAAACAGGAATACCGATAATTCCATTGCCATGGTCTATATCAGGTGGAATTATCTCGATTTTTAATTTACCCACTTGAAATGACGAAGAGGGTAGAAGTATGAGAATAGTGAGGGATTAATCATAATTTCCAACAATTTTCGCACATAAATCAAAAAAATGTTAGCCGGAAGTATAACTTACTTCCTTTGCCAGCGTAAACAGCCCGCTTGCTGAGGTAACGTCACTATAGGTCACTTCGGACCCTACAGCTGTCGAGTTCCCCAGGCCCTCTTGCAGGTTCGCGTTGACATATGCAGTAGCTGTCCCCACGGCTCCAGTGCTCGGGTCACCCTGGGTCTGGTTCACACCCTCGATCTCAACGGAGTAATCCAGCGATACAGGGGTGTCTGGCGAATCTGCAGTTATTCTTGCACCACTCGATGAAGTCACAGCTGCTTCGCTGACAACCATACTGGTACCTGCTTCGACGATATCGTTCGTCGGAGGTATGGCTGATCCATCAGATACTCCCCATACCGAGTCGCAACATGTCTCACCGACAGTACATCCATTGGCAACGGCTGAAACAAGGATACTTTCATCAGCAATCATTTTTCCTGTCTCTGAGCCATCCCCATTGGTGTCATAGGTCAATACCTGAGTGCTTTCGAAATTGTCTGAATTAGCAGTTTTTGGACCGGTATCCAGGTTTGTATATTTATCATAGGTCGCTTCACCCGATATGGCCATGATGTCCTGCTGATAACTTATGGTAGACTCTCCTTCCCCACAACTTTCATTGAGAGGTGGGTTGTCACTCAAATCCTGGTTACCCTGGACATAGACAATGTCAGTGTGAGAATAAAGGTTGCCAACAACTGATGCAGAAGTAAGGACTGTAATTTCTGAGGTCTCATTCGTGGGTGGGAGCGTTCTCGCTCCAGATGCAAGACCACTCCCCAATGCTACAAGCCCAACAAGGACTATTATAAATATCTGTTCTCTTTGACGCATGATGCCACCTTGATCCGCATAAATGTGCGTTACCAAGGTTATTGTATCTATTGGAGATATTTATAGTTTCTGTCAAAATTTTGCTTTGTAAAAAACCATAAATTGTACTCTTTTTTAAAAAATAAACAAAATTCATTGTTTAAATAGTCATCGTGACTGTATTATTTCAACATTTGATAATAACCAGTAGTCCTGCTTCTTTTTGTCATCCCCGCTGGCAGTTTTGTCCGGAAAGACTATCGGTCGGATCTTCTCGAGTCCGGCTGACAACCCCACGACAGAGTCCTCCGTGCTCGACCAAAATCCCTTCAGCATCCGAAACAACCTCGTGCGGAGGATTAGGGAGGGAAATTAAACAACGAAGTGACTGGGAACAGTCGAATCCTTCCTCACGTTCATCGACGATGTCCCATTGTCATTTCTCAGGATTGAGAGCTCATTTATCAACTCACACTTGTTCTTCAAACAAATGAAGAATTTTCGAGGGAAAAGCTGCAACGCCCAGGTCGGAATTTGAATCCGAGTCGTCGGCGTGACAGGCCGACATGATAGGCCACTACACTACCTGGGCACCGTGTCTTGCGCAATTGGTAGGTATCCCGCCTCCCGGATTCGAACCGGGGACATCGCGGTAGCCGCGCAATTGCCGGAACCGGCAGATCATACTACAGCCGCGCACTCTACCAGTCTGAGTTAAGGCGGGATTTGCGCTCGTACTATAGGGGTAATAAACTTATTAAACGTATCGATACGGTGGAATTTCGCAGAAAGCAGCAGTACTTTTAAGTGGTCGGGAGTTGAAAAATAGTGTATGACCTCCAGAACCACAGATGTGGGGAATTGTCTTCTTTGTCGCTAGCCCGGCAGAGAGAAAAGTGACTGTTTTTGACACGACCCTCCGGGACGGGGAACAGACGCCCGGGATCTCGTTCACCTTCGAACAAAAACTCGAGATTGCCCGCCAGCTCTCCTTGATCGGGGTCCATGCAATAGAAGCAGGGTTCCCGGCTTCCTCGCAGGGAGAGAGAGAGACTGTAAAGGCTATTGCCGATTTGGGGCTCGATTCGAAGATTTGCGGACTGTCCCGGTCACGCCGGGAGGACGTTGATGCATGTTTCGACTGCAACGTCGACATGGTGCACGTCTTCATCCCGACCTCCGAGGTGCAGCGTGTGCATACCATCCGGAAGAGTAAAGAAGAAGTACTCGAGATGACCGGAGATATCGTCTCCTACGTGCGGGATCACTGCGACATGTGCATGTTCTCTGCAATGGACGCGACCCGGACGGAGAGGGATTACCTCGTCGAGGTGTTCCGGACTGCTGCAGAGGCAGGTGCGACCATCCTGAATGTCCCGGATACCGTGGGTGTCTCTACTCCCATGAAGATGAGAGACCTCATCACCCATCTTGCCCGGGAGATCGACTGTCCGCTCGATGTACATTGCCACAACGATTTCGGGCTTGCCGTCGCGAACACGATCACCGCGGTCGAAGCAGGGGCATCCCAGGTCCAGGTAACTGTGAACGGCCTTGGGGAGCGCGCAGGAAACGCCGACCTCTCTGCAACCGTCATGGTCCTCGAGTCCATCTTCGGGATCGACACCGGGATCCGTACAGAGATGCTCGTCGAGACTTCTCGCCTCGTCTCGCGGTACTCGGGGATCGCGATCCCTCCCACGTATCCCATTGTCGGAGACAACGCGTTCTCGCACGAGAGTGGTATCCACTCCCACGGCGTGATCGCCTGTGCTGCAACCTTCGAACCTGGCATCATGACCCCGGAGATGGTCGGGCACCGCCGCAGGCTCACGCTCGGAAAGCACGTCGGGAGGCATGCTGTCAGGCAGATGCTCGAGGAGGTGCACCTCAACCCCACCGATTCGCAACTCGACCGGATCGTCGAGAAGATCAAGTTCATCTCCGTCAAGGGGAAAAGGGTCACGGACGCCGATCTCTACGAGATCGCCGAGAGCGAAATGGGCGTCGGCAATGGCGGGCGGTTCATCGAGATGGACGAATTCGCGGTGATGACAGGCAACCACGTCATACCGACGGCAAGCATCAAGGCACGTGTAGGGGAAAAAGAGTCTGTATACAGTGCGACTGGGACCGGCCCGGTAGATGCTGCGTTAAAAGCTGTCCTCGGTATGCTCCCTGTCAAGGTGCATCTCAAGGACTTTCACGTCGAGGCGATCTCCGGTGGGTCGGACGCGATCGGGCACGTCACGATCGCAGTCGAGGACGAGCATGGCCGGACTTTCGACGCGAGCGCCTCCGGGGACGATATCGTGCTTGCGTCCACGGAAGCGATGATCAATGCCCTGAACCTTCTCCACCGGCTGGATGCCCCAGCCGGGAAGAGGGAGTGAGAAGAGTCCCCTTCTTCGCAGAGGTTTGTTCAGGCAGCGCCGGGGGCTGGTTTGCCCTCGAGCGCCTGCTTGACCTGGGCCTGGAGCTGCTCGAACTTGCCCTGGAGGAGCGTCTCCTGTTTCTCGAGGGATTTAATCCGGAGCTCGAGCGTCTCGACCTTCTCGTTGAGCTTGGCGAGGACGTCCTCCTTTTTCTTCTGCATGAGGACGGATCCCACGCTCATGAAGACGGCGTTCGCATCGGGAACGTCCTTTAGTTCCTCGATTGCCCGCCTCGCCTCGTGCACTGCGAGTTCATACTGGCTCTTCTGCGCCCCGATGGTCTGCATCTGCTGCTGCATCTGCTGCAGCTGGGCGATCTGGTTCTGGAGTTTTGGCGATATGTTGTTCATAGTACCTCCTCTGTCTCCCGTCGTGCCAGCGCCTGCATCTCGTCTGCCACGTTGACAAGGCGCAGCCACATGTTCAGGGACGCACGGAGCGCGGGGATGTCCCTGGAAAAGACCTTCAGGACGAGCGCCCCGGTACCTTCCAAAGTGCATTCCGCACGGGACCGGGGGTGCACCTCTTCGGATAGTTCAGGTTGCAGTGCACGGTAAATCGTTTCTGCATGGGTGCCTGTGAACCGGAAGATCGCTTCATGCTCCATTGGCACATCCCGGGCCAGCGTTTTCTGCCTGTTTTGCAGAATCCGACAGGCCACAACCCTGCTCCTGCACCTTTATTTTATAGGTAGACGCGAGAACCTTAAACCCGTTGCTGTTTCGGCCTCTCCTGCTGCCGAGCCCAGGCCCTGGCAGGTCATGGCTGCGGGCTATGCCAAGGGACCTGAAAACAGGATTATCTGCCATGCAAAGAGGGGATACAGACACTTGACGAAAGCACATGAAGGGGAAATTTGTATCCATGCACAGAAAAAAGGTATTTCTCAACGTGCCTTGAGTTCCTTGATTGCCGCACCGCGTTCCTTGAAGAGGATCCGGTGCCCGCAGTAGGGGCACCTGACATTGATATCGATCTCGACCTTCTGTTTGCACCGTGCACATTTGTAGCTGGCAGCCATCCGGGCGATCACTCCCTGACGTCCGTCGAAGTCCTCTCGATAGCACGGAGCGCAATGCGAAGCGCCGGGGTCTGCGGCGTGTAGGCACCGCCAGCGAACTTGAACCCGCACTTCCGGCAGGCCCAGATACCCGTGCCCACCCTCCTGACTGCCATGGTATCGCACCGCGGGCAGCGGTGTGCAGCGCGGGAGATCATCTCGGTCTCGGTCACTCTCTTCCTGATGAACCTGCCGTACCGTGGTCCGAACCGCCCTGCACTCCCCGTGACACTGCCCTTCGCCTTCTGCTGTCCACTGCTCATGGTCTCTTCCCCGCTGTAAATTGGTCTTTTATCATTCGCAGTATCTCTTCATATAATTAATTGAGAATCTTCACTTCTCCCTGTCCCTTCGTGATCCTGTTGACGAGCCCGTAGAAGTCACCCTGGATACCGGCAGGGATCCGGACGATGCATATCCAGGAGCCATCCTTCTGCCACTCGTCCC
This sequence comes from Methanobacteriota archaeon, assembly GCA_029555345.1. Classification (GTDB taxonomy): domain Archaea; phylum Halobacteriota; class Methanomicrobia; order Methanomicrobiales; family Methanospirillaceae; genus Methanolinea_A. The sequence goes on from JAKPSJ010000067.1 coordinate 8,536, forward strand.
GCTCGATGGTCGCAGCCGACTGTATCTCCCCGAACGCACGGGGCGCATGATCCGCCGGGATCTTCACGGCAACCCGGATCTCTTCGAACCTGATGGGCAGGATCGGGCGCAGGGCCCTGACAGTCTCCTTCACGAGTTCGTCGAGGTTCTTGTACAGGTCGATATTTACACGCGCCTCGTCCATGGCCATCTCGATCCGCTGGGGAGGGTGGGGGAGCCCGGTCTGGGGGTTGATGGCGTTCCTGGCTATGAATGTGATGACCTGCCGGCGCTTGTCCGCTATCATCTGCCGCCTCTGCTCGGCGGTCAGGTGTATCTCGCCCTTGTGGATGATCCTGGGAGCTATCTCGGAGAAGTCTGTCGTCTGGAACACCTTCTCGAGCGACTCCTCCGACGCCCTTGTCCCCCGCGAGGCATTCGAAAAGACGTACAGGGCTGCCACCATCTCCTCGAGCGGCACATCCTCTCCCTGCCTGAATCTCACGGCGAGGTCAGGATCGACGAGGACTTCGAACTTCTCACCATGGCTCTCCAGCCTGGCGCAGACAGCCTTTTCGAGGGGTATCATCCCGGCATCCCCCTACTTCTCGAACTTTTCGACGAAAGCCTCGACTTCTTCCTTGCTCATCTTGCGGAACAGTGGGTTCTCCCGCTCGATGACGCCGATTTCTACGGTGTTGACATCGAACTTGCCCTCGGTCGCTTCGTGGAGCGCCTTGATCCCGAGGAGGATGCAGTCATTGACACCTGTCTCGAAATCGTATTCCTCCTCGAAGACTTTCATGACGGCGTTCCTCCCGATTCCTATGCCCGTCGCCTTGTACTCGAGGAGGGTGCCGCTCGGATCGGTCTCGAAGAGCCTGCATTCTCCGTCGCTCACGCCTGCTATGAGGAGGGCGGTCCCATACGGCCGGGCGCCCCCGAACTGGGTGTAAGTCTGCATGTGGTCGCCGAGTTTCTTTGCCAGGGCCTCCACGTCGATCTTCTCGTCGTACGTGATGCGGTTGATCTGGCACTCGATCCTGGCCCTGTCGACGAGGGCCCGTGCGTCCCCGACAAGCCCCGACGAGGCGACCCCGATATGCTCGTCTATCTTGAAGATCTTCTCGATCGAAGAGGGTTCGAGGAGCCGGGAACTGACCCTCTTGTCGACGATCAGCACGACCCCCTCGTGGCACTTTATCCCAACGGCTGTGGTCCCCCTCTTGACTGCTTCCCGGGCATATTCGACCTGATAAAGGCGGCCGTCCGGGCTGAATACGGTGATCGCCCGATCATACCCCATCTGGTATGCTTGTGGTTGCATTTTTATTCCTCTAGATCCTCGGCTGTGAGAAACAATAGTTCCTGGCTTTTAAATCCATTTTCAAATAAATCAACCTTTTCGATCTGGTACCTGATGCTTGCATATGTTTTTCCCTGGAACCGGGCCTCCCCTGTCTCCGTGGCGGGGGGAGTTACGGCCCCACCGATGGCCCTGCGCAGTGCAAGCAGGGTCCCGGATGTGCGAAGGCTCCGGATGGCGACCTTCTGCGGCCCGGCGTGGTTCACTGCCGCGAGCGCTGCCAGGAGGTCGGCCTCGGTTGACCGGATGCACCGGACGATCGCATACCCGGGACGCACGGATATGACAGCGGGTTGTATCCGTGCCATCCCGGTATCGCCATAAAGCGCAGTCACGGTCTCCGCGAGGGCTTCATAGAGCGTCCGGCTGTCAGTCTCGAACCAGGGGGGATCGATCCGCGCGAGTACGTACCGCCGGTTCTCCCGGAGTGTGGGGGGCAGAGGTTTCATCCCACTACCTCGACGGGGCGACCAGGAGAGAGTAACTGCGAGACAGTTCGAAGTGCCCTCTCTGCCTCGTCTTCTTCCAGTCCGAACAATCTCCCCAGCGATTCCATGTCCCGTGGCGACCGCATCCCCAGTATGGAGCAGGCTCCGGACGAGAGGGTGACTGGAAACTCGAACCGCCAGTGGAGACGGACGATGTCCGCATAGCGCTGGAGAGCACGCTGGCGGAGGGGGCCCCCTCCGCTGGTGAGGGACGACATGTCGATGTCCACTGCAATGCATTTCTCTGCTGCTATGCGGGAGAGGATGTGGTCAAATGAATTCCTGGGAGTGCACTGGATGCCGCGGAGGACCTTGACCTTCCCGGAGCGGAGGAGCGCCCTGTTCGCATTGTAATCCCCTGCACGGGCCACTGTAATGGTCCGGCCTTCGCGTCCTGTCCCGCAGTGCGGTGGCTGCCCTTCACCCTCCTTGGATCCCCCCGGGACTTTCATGCCAACTATTTCCACGCCATAGGCTTCCCCGCCCGCGGAACCTGCCGCGACGAGGCTGTCAAAACCGAGTTCGCGGGCCAGAAGGGCCATCCTGCGAAGAGATGAGTCCCCCCCGGGATAGGGGAAGACGCAGGCGTCAGTGCATTGCATGGAGAAGAAAAGATCTGGGCTGGGTGGGATTTTGGTTATTTGCCCAGGTTCCCATGCGAGCGGATGCTCGGCCGGGTCTTCTCGGTCCCCCGCCCGCGGGTACCCATTCCCCTTCCCTTCATGCCTGCACTGGTCTTCCCGCGCTCCGCTCGCCCCCGGTGGACCGGGTCGCTCATCCAGGAGAGCTGGCTGTCATGCCGGATAGCGGGGTGGTGCCCGTCGACCATGATGACCTCGTACCACTTGTAGCGGCCGTCCTGCCCGACCCAGTAGGAGTTGAGCGCCTCCATGTTCGGGTACCTGCGGGACGCCCTTTCCTCAGCCATCCTCTGCAGGCTCTTCGCGGGGGTGATCCTGTTGACGCCCATGCGTATCGACCGCCGGGCCCGGACATACCGGGACTTGCGCCTTCCGCCGCGGCGGACCTTGACCCTGACCATCACGATGCCCTGCTTGGCCTTGTAACCGAGGTTCCTGGCCCGGTCTATGCGCGTCGGGCGCTCGATGCGGACTGCACTGCCCTCCCGGCGCCACTTCTGCATCCTCTCCCAGAGCAGTTCGTCGACGCCTGTCTTCTCCGGCCTTTTCCATGCCTCTCTCACGTAGGCATACATTGATCTTGCCATTTCTCACACCTTTCAGGTTCAGCCTGGAAGTCCAGGCCACATTCCTTGACGGGACGCATCCCGTAAGACCTACATTAGTCAGCAGGGACACACTTAAAATGCATGGTCACGGGACGGGGGAGGCTCCTTTCCTGTCACTCTCCCGGGGGAGATCGCCTTTTCTCTTCTCGAGCACCCGGATGTCGGTGATGCGGGTCACCGGGTATTGCCCCTGGTCGTCCTTCTCCGCGGACTTGACCATGTCCCAGATGGTGAGGAGGGCAACGGAGACGCCAGTGAGCGCCTCCATCTCGACACCCGTCCGCCCAAGCGAACGCACGCGGACGCTCGCCTCGATCGAGTCGCGAAGTTCCTGGAAATCCACCTCGATGCTGCTGACCGGGATTGGGTGGCACATGGGGATGAGGGAGGGGGTCCCTTTCACGGCGAGGGTTGCAGCCACGCGTGCGGTCGCAAGGACGTTTCCCTTTACGATCGTCCCCTCGCGGATGGCACGGAGGGTCTCTTCCCGGAGAACGATCCTCCCTGCGGCGACTGCCTCGCGGTATACCTCTCCCTTTCCGCTGATGTCGACCATGCGTGCCCGGTCGTTTTCTATATGCGAAAATTCTCTCATGGGGTCTCCTCGTTCCTGTAGAGTTCCATGGGGATGCGGTCGGGAAGGTCGGTCGGGAGCATGCCTCCCCCTATCCGGGCCTCGACTGCCATCCCTGCCCTGCCATTGGCGTATGCAGCGATGCAGGCCGCCTCGAAGGCGGGAAGCTGGCAGAACAGGGCTGCAGTAACGCCTGCGAGGACGTCCCCCGTTCCCCCGACGGTCATGAGAGGCGACCCGGCCCGGTTGAAGCGGACCCTCCGCCCGTCGGAGATGATATCCACGTGCCCCTTGAGGAGGACTGCCCCCTCCTCCCCAGCCGCCTCCTTCACGGCCCTTGCCCTCCTCACCAGGTCCCCGGGGGGCTCCCTCCCGAACGCCCGCGTGAACTCGCCGGCGTGCGGCGTGTAGATCGTGTCTTCGGCGCGGGGGAGGGGGCACCGCAGGGCATCCGCGTCCACGACTGCCTTCCTGCACGCGGCGGCGAGCTCGACCATGACATCGTGGCTTTGGTCCCCGAGTCCGTTTCCCATGACGACCACGTCGGCGTTCCGCGCCAGATCCTTGAGCCTCCTTAAGTGTTCCCGCGCGATGACCCTCCCCTCGAGGCGCTCGAATATGAGGTCGGGGACTGGTTCGAAGACGGGGGACGCGACTCTCACGATGTCTGCGCCGGCCCGGAGGGCGCCGAGCCCCGCGAGGTAAGGTGCGCCCTGGTACGGCCCGCCGCCGACGACGAGGACCTCGCCCCCGGCCCCCTTGTGCGCATATGGGTCTTTCTTCCGGACGAGCGCCAGGTCACCCGGTCCGACGGTGACCTCTGCCGCGAGGGGGATCCCGATACCCGCGACAACGGACCCCCCGACCTTCGGCCTGTGGAAGGCAAGGATGTGGTCCGGGACGAGCCCCGGCGTCGGCACGTCGGCCGAGACCTTCACGGCAGGGGAGAGCGATGCCAGCCTGACCAGCGTCCGGATGGGTTCGCGGGGTTCCCCGTGGCTCCCCGTGCCAAGGAGTGCATCGACGATGCACCCGGCCTCCTCGAAGAGACGACGCCTCGCAACGGCGTCCTCCGGGCACCTGACCGGGGTGCACTCGACCGGGCAGTGCGCGAGCGCCTGGAGCTGGCGGGTGCATTCCGGTGTCCGTCCCTCCCCGTCGAGGTAGAGGGCCGTGACCTCCATGTCCTGGAGGTGGCGGGCGGCGACAAGGCCGTCACCCCCGTTGTTGCCCTTTCCGCAGAGGACGAGGACCGGCCCGCGCTCGAGCGACCTGACGAACCCTGCAAGTGCATACCCCGCAGCCTCCATCAACTGGAGTGACGAGACGCCGAGTGCCCTGGCGTTCCCATCGACCGCCCGCATCCTCTCCGGGGATACGATCCCCGTCTCAAGGAACTCGCGGCATTCCTGTCGGACCATCCCCCCTCCTCGCGTTTTCGTGCATCGTTCCCGTGTTAGTGGTAACCCCTCCGGGTATAATGAAGTTCTTCCTCGCAATAGGCACATTTTTTCTCTTTTATCGTGCAGTACTATTCCAATGAGCCTCCGGGATGACGCACGCGGGGTCGCCAGGGAGGTCACCGCGCACCACGAAGTGACCGTCATCTCCCACATCGACGCGGACGGTATCGCCAGCGAAGCCATCCTCTCCCAGGCCCTAGCCCGGGCAGGCGTCCCCCACAAGTCCGTTTTCGTCCGGCAGCTCGAGCCCCTCACGATGCGGCAGGTCCCGGCCGATGACAGCCTCAAGGTCTTCTGCGACCTCGGAGCCGGGCAGCAGAACCTCCTCGCGGAGAGGGGGCTGGAACCCCACGAGGTGGTCATCATCGACCACCACGTGAGCCAGCCCTGCGGGAAGGACTATCTCCAGGCAAACTCCCTCTCTTCCGGGTTTTCCAAGATGAGCGCCGCCGGTGTCGCCTACCTCGTCGCCTGCGCCATCGACAGTGCGAACACCGACCTGTCCCGGCTCGCCGTCGTCGGCAACGTGGGGGACATGATGGCGCGAGAAGACTGCGGGCTCGTCGGGCCTGCCCGCGAGATCGCGGTCGAAGGGGCCGAGGCGGGGTGGATCGAGATCGTCCCTCGAAACCTGAACTTCTACGGGATCTCGACGCGCCCCCTCCACGTCTGCCTCGCCTACAACGACGACCCCTTCATCCCGGGCATCTCCAACAATACGGCCGGTGCCCTCCGTTTCCTCCAGAGACTGGGAATCGAGCTCCAGACCCCTGCGAAGCGGTGGCGCGTGTGGGAGGAGTTCTCCCAGGAAGAGAGGAGGCTGGTCGCGAGCTCTCTCGCCCAGCAGTTGATTGCCTGCCGGGAGCCGACCGACAGGCTGTTCTCCAAGAGTTACCTCTTCCCGGGAGAGCCCGAACGGACTCCGCTCCGGAACGCCCAGGAGTTCGCGACGCTGCTCAACGCCTGCGGCAGGTGGACCCGGCCGCGTGTCGGCAGCGCGATCTGCAGGGGGGACAGGGGCGAGGCGTTCCGGGAGGCAGAGCACATGCTCTCCAACCACCGCGCCGTCATCAGGGAACTCCTGGAATACATACTCGATACCGGCGTCCGGGAGCTCTCCCACATCCAGTACATCCACGTCGGTGACAGGTTCCCCGACACCATCGTGGGGATCGGTGCAGGGATGGCGCTCTCCCGTCTGAACATGGACAAGCCGATCCTCGTCATGGTGGTGCAGCCCGAGGACACGTCTCTCACGAAGGTGTCCATGCGCACGACAGAGCGGGCCGTGTCACGCGGGATAGACCTCCAGCAGGCGCTCATGGTCGCCTCGTCGGAGATTGGGGGTGCAGGGGGAGGCCACAGGATAGCAGCCGGGGCATCCATACCAAGGGAATCGGAGGTTCAGTTTGTCGAACGGGTCAACCAGCTCATCGGAGAGCAGTTCGCTCGCACGGGTCAGGGCAATTGCTGACTTCCAGTTCGGGAGGGGGGCCGGGAAGGGCCTCTTTCCCGATGGCTGCAGGTTCGTGTACTCGCGGACCGGGCGTGTCCGCCAGGTACTTTCCGGGGGGCAGAGGCTCGCGACGGTCCGGGCCTCTGACGGGCGCCTGACGCTCGGTATCGCGGGGGCCCGCCGGCTCGTGGAGGCGCTCCCTCCCCCGGCTTACAGGGTCGTCATCCTCCCTGACGTCGCAGACTTCGCACGGGACGGGAAGAACGCGTTCTGCAGGCACGTCGTCTCGGCAGACCCGGAGATCCGGGCAGGCGACGAGGTCCTGGTCGTGACCGGGGACGACGATCTCTGCGCTACTGGCACCGCGGTCCTCTCGGGAGCGGAGATGCTGGTGTTTAATTACGGTGTAGCGGTAAAAGTACGCGAGGGTGTGAATGCACGATGATGCCGGGAAACATCAACCCGAGAAAGATGAAGCAGGTGATGAAACAGCTGGGGATGCAGGTCGAGCCGATCGAGGACGTGAGGCGGATCGTCATCTCCACGGGCAAGGGTGACTACGTCTTCGAGAGTGCCGAGGTGGCCGTCATGACCATGCAGGGGATCACCACCTACCAGGTCACAGGCAACCCGCACTTCGAGCCTGCAGCCCCCGAGATCCCGGAGGACGACGTGAAGATGGTCGCCGAGCAGGCCGGTGTCAGTGCCGAGGCCGCCCGGGAGGCGCTCGCCAGCACCGGCGG
>JAKPSJ010000069.1 GCA_029555345.1 Methanobacteriota archaeon
ACCCCCCGCTCGTGACGCCCACGTCCCAGATCGTCGGCACGCAGGCTGTCTTCAACGTCCTCGTAGGGGGAGAGCGCTACAGGAACGTGACAAACGAGGTCAAGGACTACGTGCGGGGACTCTACGGGAGACCGCCGGCCCCCATCCAGGAAGAGGTTAGGAAGCTCATCATCGGTGACGAGCCCGTGATCAGCGTCCGGCCGGCAGACCTTCTTGAACCCGTTTACGAGAAGATGAAGGCCCAGGCCATGGCCGATGGGCTGATCAGGAAGGAGGAGGACGTCCTGACCTACATCCTTTACCCGGCCATCGCCCCCTCGTTCCTGAAGGGCGAGAGGGTGCCTGAAGAGATCCCGGCAAAGAAGGCGCCCGCACCGGACGTTCCAGCCATCCCGAGTGCGATGGAAGTTGAGGTTGACGGCGAGGTCTTCTCCGTACGGATCGTCTCGGTCGGGGGGAGCTCCGTCGCGCAGGCTATGCCAGTGCAGGAGAAGATCCCACGGGGGGACATCCCGGGCGGTATCAAGGCCCACATGCAGGGGATGATCCTCAAGATCCTCACCAGCCGCGGTGCACAGGTCAAGAAAGGCGATATTCTCCTCGTGCTCGAAGCGATGAAGATGGAGAACCCCATCAACAGCCCTGTCGACGGGAGAGTGATGGAGATTTTTGTCGATACCGGGGACACGGTGCAGAGCGGGGACGTGCTCCTGGTGGTCAAATGACCCATTTCGAGAAGATCCTCGTTGCGAACAGGGGAGAGATCGCGATCCGGGTGATGCGGGCATGCCGGGAACTCGACATCGATACGGTCGCCATTTATTCCACTGTCGATTCAGACGCCCTCCACGTGAAGTATGCGGACGAGGCATTCCTGGTCGGGGAGGCCCCCCCGGCAAAGAGCTATCTCAACATGGAGAGGATCATCGATATCGCCCAAAAATCGGGGGCCGAGGCCATTCACCCTGGCTATGGATTCCTCGCCGAGAACTACCGGTTCGCAAAGCTCTGCCAGGAGGAGGACGTCGTCTTCATTGGGCCGTCCTGGAAGACGATCAAGGCCATGGGCTCGAAGGTCGAGGCCAAGCGGATGATGCGGGAGGCCAGGGTCCCTGTCCTGCCCGGGACAGAGGGGGGGATAGGCAATCTGGACGATGCCTGCGAAGTTGCAGCCCGGATCGGGTACCCGGTGATCGTGAAGGCGAGCGCAGGTGGCGGGGGGATCGGGATGCACATCGTCCATGACGAAGACCACCTCAAGGCGGCCATCGAGGCCGGTCAGCGGATCGCCCAGTCTGCCTTCGGGGATGCAACGGTCTTCATCGAGAAGTACCTGGAGAAGCCCCGGCACATCGAGTTCCAGGTACTCGCCGACGAGCACGGCAACATCGTCCACCTCTACGACAGGGAGTGCTCGATCCAGAGGCGCCACCAGAAGCTCGTGGAGGAGGCCCCCTGCCCGATCATGACGCCCGAACTCCGCGAGAGGATGGCGGCCTCCGCTATTGCGGTCGCACGCGCCTCCGACTATACCAACGCCGGGACGGTCGAGTTCCTGTACTCCGACGGGGACTACTACTTCATGGAGATGAACACGCGCCTCCAGGTGGAGCACACGGTGACCGAGCTCATCACGGGAAGGGACATCGTCAAGAAGCAGATCGCGGTTGCAGCCGGCGAATCGATCCCGTTCGACCAGGAGGACGTGACAATCCGGGGCCATGCTATCGAGTGCCGGGTCAACGCCGAGAACCCGCTCAACAACTTTACCGCCGACCCGGGCAAGATCCTCCGGTACCGCTCTCCCGGAGGCCCAGGCATCCGTGTCGACTCCGGGATCCACATGGGGTACTCCATCCCCCCGACCTACGACTCGATGATCGCCAAGCTCTGCGCCTGGGGTGCTGACCGGAGTGAGGCGATCGCCCGGATGCGGAGGGCGATCTCCGAGTACATCATCATCGGGGTAAAGACGACGCTTCCCCTCCACCACGCCATCATGCACAACCCGCATTTCGTCGAGGGCGATACCCACACCCATTTCCTCGAGGAGGAGCACGTGTCAAAGACGCTCGCCCGCTACGTCCGCGAGGAAGAGGCACGGATGCAGACGCTCGCCGCGTCCCTCCGCCAGGGAAAGCAGATCGCTGCCATCACCGGGGCGGTCACCCTCTACATCCGGGGACAGCAGGAGAAGTGAGAGAAACCCCACTTCTCTCCTTTTAATTCCAAAACAGAACCTTTAAGAGCGTATACTGCGTCTTTTATATGCACTTTCGTGCGCTGCGGTGGCCTAGCTGGTTAGGGCGCCAGACTCATAGGGTTTTGAGCAGGAAACGAAGCGCCCATCATCTGAGATATCTGGAGGTCGTGGGTTCGGATCCCACCCGCAGCATTCTAACCTAAGGTTCAATGCTTTCGGGCTTTGTTTATATACCCACTTTACAAACAGCTTTTTGTATGCCTTCCATAACTCATACACAAGAGCACTCTTCTCAGACCAGGATTGACGACACCCAACGCCATATCTTGCGGTATTTGAATGAGGGAAAAATCACAACCCTCGATGCCAGGTTCCTCAATGAATTTATTGCCGAGCGACGGGCAGCCGGAGGGATCAGTCAAAAGAGGTCCGATAAACTCGCCTACACCCTCTTGGGATGGCGTCGGTACCTTCCGGAATTTACTTCCCTCACGATAGGGGCAGTCTATACCGGAATCGAGGCCATTAAACACGCTGAGAACAACAATGGCCGGCCATTCAAGCAGAACACCCTCTCCGATCATGTGACAATCCTCAAGCTATTTCTCCTCTGGATGATCGAGAACGAATATTCGGACCTTCCCGAGAAGAAGATCAGGGCCATCAAGACCCCTCGAAGGGATACACAGACCAAGACGGCATCGCAACTCCTGACACCCGAGGAGATCCAGACCCTAATCAAGTACTGCCGGAGTTCCCGGGACCGTGCCATGATCATGACCCTCTACGAAGGGGGATTCCGTCCCGGTGAGATCTGCCAGCTTGCCTGGGGAGACATGAAGGCCGACTCAAAGGGTATCGCCGTGAACGTCAATTTCAAGACCGGGATTACGCGATATATCCGGCTAGTCATGGCAAAGAAATACATCTCCGAATGGCGAGCCGATTACCCACTCCCCATCACCGAGAAATCTCCCGTATTCCTCACCGAAACACGCGAGGAGCTCAGGTGGCACACCATCGCCGCCCAGATCCGGAGGATAGCCAAGCGGGCAGGGATCACCAAGCATCTCACTCCTCATCTCTTTCGTCACTCCCGGATTACGCACCTCCTCCAGGAAGGGGCCAAGGAGAGCACGGTCAAGCTCATGATGTGGGGTTCGCTGAGCACGGACATGCTCACGACGTATGCTCACCTTACCGGTCGAGATATCGATGCTGATATCTCACGTCTGTATGGGCTCGAAGAAGAAACCAAAGGGAAAGAAAATGCGCGGCTGGAACCACGGATATGTCCGACGTGTAATCTGATTAATCCGCCCGGTGAAGATTATTGTCGGGGATGTATGGAAGCGTTATCGATTGAGGCCATTTCTGAGGAGGAAGCGATCCGACGGTTTGTCTTAAATCATCCCAGGATAATTCGTGAGTATTTGAACAAAAACGAACAGAATAACCTTCACTCTCCGGTTCGAAAGATTTAAAACCCATTTTCATCTTCATTTTTTCTTGTATGTGATCCACGGTCTCCTTCCCTCTTTCGATCCGGTTGCATACAGGTGATAAATTGAAATCGGAAATACTTCATACTCGTCGTGGCGCCATCGATGCCTATGAGCGTCACACCGGTTTTCAAGGCATCGGACAGTTTCTGGTCGAAGAGGGATTGATCGTCATCGAAGAAGAGGAACCGTCATGCACAGAATAGCGGGCTCCCCCGGTATGTTTTCGCCTTCCATAACGTCAACAAAGAGGGAACCCATATTTTCCTTCCTTTTTGAGAGCAAATACCTTTTTGATCCGGATATCCAGGAGGCGTTCTGATGGCGCCGCGGCCCTCGCAAAATATGCAGAAGATTATATCGGACGTCTTGCCACGGAGGCAAACCGGCTAACCATCCATGCCGGACGAAAGACTATCAGAGCGGTTGATGTTAATCTCGCGGCCTCGTCGTTGTAACCATCTTTTACCCTATTTTACGAATTCTTTGGATAGCTCTTGACTTCCTGATCGCACTATATGAGGAATGAGATGATCACAAGGAAGATGATCATTACTGCAAGGAACCATGCCACCTGGATGATCACCTGCCTCGATTGTATTTGGGCAAACAGATCACGAGGCCCTATATGAAGAAACATTACGCCGATGATACTGCCTGCGACCAATCCCACAACGTTCTGAAGGGTAAGGATAATTGCCCTTACAGTCCCCTCTGGAAACAAGGCAATTGATATTCCGGTTACCACCGCGGGAGGGAGGAGTGCAGCTGCAATTGCCACTCCTGCAATTCCTTCAGGTATCCCTTCAGAAAGGGCGATCATGGTCGCAAATCCCAAGAGCACTCCCATAAGGATGAATACCGCGTTGGGGTCCGTTCTGGAAAGTATCTCGGGGGTAATGGGGAGGTCGATGACGAACGAGAGTGCTAAGGACGCTGCAGCCGCGATGACTACCAGCATAATCACCATCAGACCAATGATCTCGACACATCGCAGCGTAGTTTTCATATCGCCAATTGCAACATAGACGGCTAGTGCATAGATAGGACCAAGCAGGGGTGAGAGGAGCATTGCACCGATGATGATACCGATATTATTCAGAAATAATCCAATCATTGCCACGATTCCGGCGATTGCCGCAAGAATGAATTTCTCCCGGTCAAATTCAATTGATGATTCTGTCGTTGCAATGATCTTTTCGATAGGTGTTTTCTCCTCCCGCTTCTTCTTGATGTATCCCAGTTTCTCTTTGAGTCTGTCTACAAATGGAGAGATTACGAAGTCGGGGGTTGAGACTTCGATGAGGATGCTCCGTTCTTCATCTTTTGCAAGACTTTCATAATCCGGAATGAGTCCGGTCCAGAGAGGTCGGGACGGTTGAGTGCCCTTTACCGAACCATTCGTCTGGTGGATAAGTTCACCCAGCATTTCATCGGGAACATAAAGAATAAACCGGGTTGACTTCTCACTTTCATAACTGGAATAAATGGTATCCTTGAATTTATCGCGTATTTTGTCGGATTTATCCTTTGGAACTTCAATTACCACTCGTTTCATCGAATATACCCGGTACATAGGGAACTACGAAAAAGAACACGATAAATCTATTGATATTTTTAAAAAATTTTCCATCTTACCATTAACCCCTGGAAAATATTCGTGTCTGCAGGGTATCCTTAATGTTCGCTGCCTCTCCCATCGGAGAGGAGGCGGCGGTCCCCCCAGGGCGAAGAGCGAAGGAGGTAGTAGTGCCGACAGCAAACAACGAGGGGCCGGGGGATCGGACACCTTACTGCGATAGATGCTTCCGGAAAAATTCGATCTGGTCTTGCACACCCTTTTCAAATCCGCTGCCAGTATAGATGTCGAAGTGACCGATAGGGTAATGTTTCACTTCTGCACGAGGTCCAAGGATCTTGGCAGTCTCTTCAAGTGATTTAAGAGAGACCAGAGTATCATGGTCACAGATCTGGAGGAGGACCGGACATCGGATATGGTGTGCATATTTAATCGGCCGGTATTTATCCCCCCGGATAATGATGCGGGCACAGGCTTCGTTCACATAACCTTCCGGCATGAGCCTTGTGAAGGCATCATACGCATCTTGGGTATTCATAAGGGCAGTCGTGCCCGGTTTTCCTACAATGGGAACCTTATGGGGCGATAATCCAAGCCATGAACGTACGAGATCCCGCTGGCCATGCATAACCATGCGGAGCGAATGAACAATTCCCATCCGTTTGAACGACTCCAGGGCAAATGCTTCACCGTCCATACCAGGACACTGGGCGGAAACACATCTTATACCCTGATCATGAGCTGCTGTCACGATCACATGGCCTCCACTCAAAGAAGTCCCCCAGAGGGCGATCCGGGCTGGATCTATCTCCATGAGTCCGCGGACATACGTAAGAGCAGCAGACCAGTCTTCCAACTGGGAGGGAATCCAAATCAGGTGTCTTGGTGTTCCTTCGCTCTCACCAAAATACCGATAATCGAATACGAATACAGCAAAACCAGCTTCTTGGAAACGGATGGCATAAGGATCCAATCCGGCATCCTTTGTGCCACCCAGCCCATGGCCCATAATGATACAGGGGTATAGACCGGGGCGTTGTTCCGGCAGACACAGCCAGGCACTGAGAGCCGTCCCGTTGACAAAGAATCGTACATCTTTCCGGAGTGGTGACGATGTTACAGGCGCTTCTCCGGAAGATTTTGGCGTTTTCTCAAGAGTCTGGGGAAGCACCTCAAAACCTGGGAGAAATGCAACCAGGAGGAGTTCGATTACAAATAATCCGATGAGAATACCAATCGCAGAGACGATCCATATGAGTATCATTTCAGTTCCGTTCTCATCCTAGCATACCTTTGGAGAGAATAAAAGGTTCTCGGCGGGTCTGCTACCAGCGGCATCTGGTGCCGCCCTCTTGACGAGGATACAGGAAAGACAGCTCGGCAAAGGTGATAGTGACACTCCCACATTCCGGTATCATTCAGCGCAGCTGTCAATAATGAACCACAGCTCGGACATCTTACCATAGGTGGATCGTCACTCATACCTCGGTGTTCCATTTTCAGAATCAACAGGCTCAGCCACAGGGAGAGTGAAAGTGAAAGGGGCCAAGCGGCCTGAGCAGCGCAGGTTACCGAGTGCATCAGCACGAGATCTAGCGCTGCGAGTCACTGAGCGTCAACGCTAACTCTGGCAGAGTACCGATGAGGTCCGAACGAAGCTTCCTGGAGGAGCACCGGACGCAAGGAGGAGCGGACTGAGGGAAACGGAAATGAGCACGGTCGAGTGCCAGTGCGTATCTTTTTTTTTTGTTTGGTCTGTGGCAGGGTTATTTTGAGAGACAAATCATAGACCCTATTCTTTGCGCGGTCCTCAATCGGGGCGCATTAAACGCTCCGTTCTACCTCCCACCCGCAGCATTTTAACTTCAAGTTCTGTGCCGAGTGACCTCTCTTCACGAAAGTGCAGCCTGGAACTTTCCCATCAACCGGCCGCTTGGTTTCGACCAATCGCTGCCTCCCGGAAAGCCCTCACCCCAATACGCCGAAATCCCCGTACGGCGTATCGTACCCCTCCGCTATGACAGCTGCCCCGATGAGCGGGGCATCGCCCGCAAGCCTGGAGAGCTCCATCCTGGGCGGCTCGAGGAACCTGTCGACCTCGCCTGCCATCGGCCCGAGCAGGAGATCGGAGTTCTCGAGCATGACCGCCCCGTCAAAGACGATCACGGCCGGGTCGTATGCGACGATGACATCGGAGACTGCCCGGGCATTGATCCTCACGAGGTCATGGATGAACCGGAGCACGTCGTCATCCCCCCGGCGGGCCGAGGCGAAGATCTCCCGGGCCCCGTCCGGCCCCCCGTGTAGTTTTCCGTGGTAGGTGCACCACTGGGCAAAGAACCGGGGGAGGAACCTCCCGGAGGAATATCCCTCCCAGTGGCCGCGGTGACCGCAGCTGCAGGCGAGGTCGTATGTGTCGTCCACGTGGAGGTGGCCGATCTCGACCGCGTTTCCGGCCCGGCCGAGGAGTATCCTGCCATTAGCATAGACACCACCCCCGATCCCGGTCGAGATGGTGATGTACACCACGTTGTCCTTTTCCCGGGCTGCACCTGCCTCGAGCTCCCCGATGAGCCCGGCGTGGCAATCGTTGACCATCCGGACAGGGACGCCGAACTCCCGGGAGAGAGGACCGCAGATCGGGACGTATCGGAAGGCCATGTTGGGTGGATTGATGAGGACTCCATGGCGGATATCGACCGGCCCGGCAACCGAGAGGCCGATTGCCCCGATCTTCCCGCAGGAGTTGCGGGAGACCTCCCGTATCGTCCTGGAAAGGAAGGAAAGAAGTACAGCTGGCTCGGACTCTGCGGCAGGTGTCCTCTCCATGACCTTCTCTCCCTGCCGGACCCCGCTTTCATAGACGGCTGCCCGCGTCCGCGTCGCCCCGAGGTCGACGGCAACTGTGCGTACCATTGGATCCGTTGGTTTCTCCGCAGGGGTGATGAAGATTCGCCGGGCAGGGGCGAGAGGAGAGAAAAATGGCATGGCCCGGCCCGTTATCCAGGGAAAACTGGAATAGCGGCTGGCCAGGGGGACGTTCCAACCCGGCAGTTATAAAAACGATACAGGTCCTTTTGTATTTATCCAGTCCAGGAAGGTTTTCCTTGTCGGCATCCGGAATGACGCAAAGTATGATCGGGGATTACCTGACACTCTTTGCCGCGACAGAGATCTTCGTCTTTGTCTTCATGGAGATCGTCACGAAGGTCGAGCCCATCCGGAAAGTCATTTTCAAGTCGGCCAAGTGGCAGGACTACGCTGTCTTTGTCGGTATCTTCGGACTCTTCTCCATATTCGGGACTTACATCGGGATCCAGGGGGTGTACGGGGCCATCACAAACATCCGCGACCTGGCCCCCATCGTCGCCGGACTCATCGCCGGTCCGTTCACAGGATTAGCCGTAGGATTGATTGGCGGTCTCCACCGCCTGACACTCGGTGGACCATCCTGCATCGCCTGTTCCCTTGCAACCGCCCTTTCGGGACTGATTGCAGGGCTCGTGTTCCGGTTCAACAAGGGGCAGGTCATCGGCATCGTCCCTGCAATCGGTTTCGGGGTCCTCATGGAGTGTCTCCATGGCCTGATTGCACTCGTACTCGTCCAGCCATTCTCCGAGGCGGTGGAGATCGTCAGGACCTCCATCCCGCAGATGATGGTAGCAGTCTCCCTCGGTGTCGGGATTGGAATCATCCTCGTTCACAATGTGATCAGGGAAGAGAAGCTGGAACTCGCACATGCAAATACAGAGCCCGATTGAATCGAGTCGTGCTTCATCCCTGCAAAGTGAAAATAGCAGCTGTTTTTTCAGAGTCGTGGAAGGTTATCGCGCACCGCCGGGAGGCTGCATCATGTCCGCCTGGTGGAACTTCCCGCATCCATTCATGCGGGCTCGGGTCCATGTGACGGTGACGGAGAAGGCGGCTGGGATGGCCTCATTACAGGGCAGGACTCCGGGACCGGAGAAAAAGTACTCCAATCAGGCCCTGTCCTGCCGGCGGGAAAAGAGAGCCTGGTACACATTGGCGACCCACGGGTCCCGGGTCGCCTGCCAGGGGTCCTGCTGTTCTTCGGGGTCTTCGAGGTCGCCCACTATCTCTGTCCAGGCGTTGTATGACATCCTCTTCTCTCCTCGCTCAATTTCATGATGTCTTCTTCCACGCTTATCCCCTTCCCCTCCCGGGTGCCCCCTTCCCCACGTGGAATGGCCCTTTCTTCCTGGCACCCCGGCTCACCGGAAAAACCGCGGAACTCCAATCTGCATCACCGGACAAAGGCCTTCCGCCCTGCATACCGCGCACCTGCACCCATCTCCTCCTCGATGCGGAGGAGCTGGTTGTATTTTTCGACGCGTTCGCCGCGAGCCGGGGCACCTGTCTTGAGGTGCCCGGTCCCCATGGCGACCGAGAAGTCAGCGATGAAGGTATCGACAGTCTCCCCGCTCCTGTGCGAGACCATGGCTCCCCATCCCTTGGAATGAGCGAGCTCGACGGCAGCAATTGTCTCTGTCACCGTCCCTATCTGGTTGGGCTTGATAAGGACAGCATTGGCAACCCCCTCGCTGATGCCCTTTTGGATACGCGAGACATTGGTTACGAAGAGGTCGTCGCCCACGAGCTCGACCCTGTCTCCGAGGCGGCGTGTCAGTTCCTTCCACCCAGCCCAGTCGTCTTCTGCAAGACCGTCCTCGATCACGACGATGGGGTACCGCGAGACGAGCGACTCGTAGTAGTCCACCATCTCGCCTGAAGAGAGCTGCCGTCCCTCCGTCCGGAGCATGTACCTCCCGCCTTCGAAGAAGCCGCTCGACGCAGGGTCCAGTGCAAAACCGATCTCGCGCCCCGGCGTGTAGCCAGCAGCCTCTATTGCCTCTGCCATGAGTGCAATCGGGTCCTCGTTCGATCTCACTGCAGGGGCAAACCCCCCCTCGTCACCGACTCCGGTGCTGTAGCCCCTCTTTTTCAGGATCTCCTTCAGGACCTGGTAGGTCTCGCTCCCGTACCGCAGCGCCTCGGAGAAATCCGGGGCACCCCAGGGCACGATCATGTACTCCTGGAAATCTGAGCCCTGCCAGTTTGCATGGACACCGCCGTTCATGATGTTCATCATCGGGACCGGCATGATGACCCGCTCGGGCTTCGCGAGGTAACGCCAGAGGCTTGTCTCCATTGCTGCCGCAGCAGCCCGTGAAACGGCCATCGAGACCGCGAGAATTGCATTTGCGCCAAGGACCCCCTTGTTCCCGGTCCCGTCGAGTGCGATCATCCTGTGGTCGACAGCTTCCTGGTCAGTCGCGTCCATCCCGACAAGGGCCGGGGCGATCTTCCTGTTGACACCCTCGACTGCCCTCTGTACACCTTTCCCGCGGTAACGGTCCTTCGAGCCGTCGCGAAGCTCGACTGCCTCGTGTGTCCCAGTCGATGCCCCCGAGGGACTCGCTGCCCTGCCAATCGCACCGCAGGCGAGCACGACGTCAGCCTCGACGGTCGGGTTCCCCCTGGAGTCGAGGATCTCCCTGGCATGGATCTTATGTATCGCTGTCTCTGCCATCGGATTCTCCGTTCATATGTACAGTGCCGTTCCGGCATAATTCCTACTGCCGTTGGAGAGACCGGCAAGGATCGCACGCGACCCTTCTGCCCGTGCCAGGATCGCAGGGGAGGCAGCCCCTGCAGCAGTTATCATTATCAGGTCTCGCCGTACAGGAAGATCTCCTCGACGTTCACGCCGAAATACCTGGCAATACGGAAGGCAAGTTCCAATGATGGGTCATACTTTCCCTTCTCGATGGCAAGGATGGTCTGCCGGTTCACCCCGATCCTTGCCGCGAAGGCCTCCTGAGTCAGGTCATGCATCGCCCGGTAGACCTTAACCCTGTTCCTCATCGGTCTCCCACTCCCCGTACTTGCGGGCATAGTATGTCCTGAAGGCGACGTACAGGAAGAACATGAGGAAGAGGAGCGTCAGTTGCATGTAGCCCATGAACCCCAGTCGTATCAGGCCGTCATCCGGCAGCCCTTGCACAGGCATGCCAGGGGAATCGATCGGGACGTCCAAGGTCATGTTCGAGAGGCCCGGGCCCCCTCTGTGGAAAGAATGGGGAGGGAACTTCGGCGCCCCAAGTCCCATAACAGCACTGCCGAGGCTGGTTGCGAAGAAGACCACCCAGAAGACTGAAAAAGTCGCCATTGCTGCCTTCTGGGTGATGAGGGCGGCCCGCTCGTCTACTATGCGGTCCGAGACCCTTTGCCGGGCCAGGTAAAGGCAGACAATGCCTGCAATAACTGCAGCGGTAATCAGGAGTGGACTGGATAGTTCGACGGAGAGATAAAACACCAATACCTCGATAAGCCCGACGACCCCGGTAAGGAGATAGAATGTGTTCTGTTTCATATGGCAACGCATGTCTAATATATGTTACATTTAGTAACTTAATGTTTACTTACATGGGCCACGTTCTCCCCCCAAAAAAGAGGATAATCCCGGGGAGTCTTTTTCCTGGTGCACAGTGGCACCTCAAAGGCGCAAACTGATGTAAGACTGGGCCGACTAATAGTAATCTATATTTAACATAATGTTAAATTATATAGACATGCACAAAGTACTGAAGAAGACAATACCAGGAACAGAAGGGAGGGTGGCACGCATCGCAGCCTCGCTTGCCCTCGTTCTGACAGTCTGTGCAGCCTGCTGCGGCTCTGTCCATGTAGTGCACGCACAGCCCGGGGATGGGACCAGTGCGGGTTCTGACCTGCATGGAGAATGCCGCTCCCCGGGAATAAGTACTGGTGGTGACTGCACTGAAAACTGTCGTCATTCCAGCGACGGGACCAGGACGCCTTTGCATGGTGAAATGGCAGGTGCCCTATTTTAGGGAGGCGGTTCTCCGTGGAATCTACACCGCTCGCGCATGGGTCCGCATGGTATCCCGCAGGGCAGCCCCTGCCACGACAGAACCTTCTGGATCTCACACTGGACTTCGATGCCATCCCTCTTTGGGAGGCAAGCGATGCCCGGACGCTTCTCCTCTCCCGGGTGGAGAGCAAGCACCTGATGACATCCCGCCAGTGCACCCGGTTGCTGGCAGTGCTTGCTGATTCCTGCAGTGTCCTCGAAGTCGGGGGATTCCGGACCGGTGCCTACGAAACTGTCTACCTGGACGACCAGTCATTCTCCACGTACATGCAGCACCACAATGGAAAGGCAAACCGGTACAAGCTCCGTTTCCGCCACTATGAAACATCAGGAGATACCTTCCTCGAGGTCAAGAAAAAGACGAACAGGGGGACGACGGAGAAGAAGCGGATGAGAACGGAACCGTCCCCGACAGGTTTCCTGCCCGAGCAGATTGCATTCCTCCGGGAAGAATTCCCGCTCGACTTTTCCAGTTTCCGGCCTGTCCTTGCAACCCGGTACGAGAGGTTCACCCTCGTTTCGAAGGACGCTCCTGAACGCATCACTTTCGACTGCGGGATATCCTTTTCAGCAGGAAACAAGAGCGTCTGCTTCCCAGGCCTCGTCATTGCCGAGGTCAAGTACGAGAGGGGAACGAAGGCTCCCCGGGCTCTTCGTGCCCTCCACCCGCAGGGCATCGGCAAGCGCTCTTTCTCCAAGTACTGCATCGGTGTCGCCCTCCTCTATCCGGGAATAAAGTCCAACCGGTTCAAGGAGACGCTGCTCTTTCTCTTCCGGCTCTCCCAGGGGGGTGCTGTCACATGGTGACTGGTTCCCTGTTTCACTTCATAGCAGGGTTTCTCATCAACTTCGTCTCCACCTACTTGATCGTCCGCCTGGTCTATCACCCGCGGGGGCGGGGCAACACCTATGTCTTCACGTTCCTCGCCTTTTCGACGGTCATCTACTTCATCATGGGGCTTTTTACCAGCATCGAGCTCTCGATAGGGACCGGGTTCGGCCTCTTCGCACTCTTCTCCATCCTCCGTTACCGCACGGAGACAGTGCCCATCCGCGAGATGACCTACCTGTTCGTGATGGCTGCCATGCCCATCCTCAACGCGGTCTTCTGGGATCTGGGAAGTTACGGGCACCTCGCGGCTGTCGACGCCCTCATCTTCCTCGTCATGTGGGCCCTTGAGCAGGCATGGGGATTCGAACCGGGACAGTACCAGATGGAGATCAGGTACGAAAAGATCGACCTGGTGAAATACGACAGGCGCGACGAGATGCTGCGGGACCTGGCAGAAAGGACGGGGCTCGTCGTGCACGACTACGAAATCGTCAAGATCAACTTCCTTCGCGACGTGGCAGACATCCGGGTAACGTATTCACTTCCCGGAGAAAAACAGGGAGGACGGGCGGAAAGCCCCTCCCGGCCCTGACTTTTTCTCTTTTCGTCAGAAAAAATGCGTCATTCGTCACCCGGGTATGTGTCAGATCGACGATTCCGGGGCATCGTGCGGGTGTGGTTGCTTCCGCACTCTTATCGACGAGCCATTGCTGCATCTGGATGTCCCCTCTTAATTGACCCGATCAGCCAGGAGAACGCTACCAGTGCACCAACCTCCACCACGATAGAATAGAGGACGAGCAGGAGTATGTCCATCTCGTAAAGCGCCCCGAGGACCACACTCCCGACGAACCATCCCCCCCCGTACAGGGTGTTGAAAACCCCGTACGCCGTGCCCCGCTTCCCGAAGGGTGTCAGGTCCGCAAGCGCCGCCCGGAGGACGGTCTCCTGCCCCCCCATCGAGAGCCCCCACATGACGGTTGCCGCAAACGCACCCCAGTAACCCCCCGTGAAAGCAAGTGCTGCAACCGGGATGTTGAGGAGCGGGATGATGGCAAGCACACCGAGTCCCCCCCTGTCGTAGGCCTTCCCCAGGAAGAGCGCAAAGAGGGCATCGGCAGCCATGGCCACGGCATAGAAGACCGGCACCTGGACATCGGGGACGATTGCATGGGCACTGAAATGGTAGGCCATGAGGGGGAAGACAGTAAAACCAGCCATGGAGAGCACGGTGAAGGCCCCGTAGGGTATCATGACCGAGGAAAACTGCAACGGTCTGTTCCCGGTGTCTGATCCCGAAACGTCCTCGAGGTCCACGGGACGAGGTACCGACAGCCGTGCATAGACCAGGGCGGCGACCAGGAGGACGAACGGGATAGCAAGCATGGCAAAACCCGTCCCGTAACCGCCGGAGAGGGCGAGCGAGAGGGAAAATGCAATCGGCCCGATGACTGCCCCGACCTGGTCCAGGGCCTCGTGGATGCCGAAACCAAGGCCGCGGCCCACCTGCTTCGAAGCATGGGAGAGGATGGTATCTTTGGCCGGAGAACGGATCCCTTTTCCGATTCTCTCGATAAGGACAAGGACTGCGGCAACTTCCCACGACCCGGCGAAGACGAGAAGAGGGATGGCCCCGATCATCAGGTAACCGAGGATGGTGAAGGTCCAGTAACTCCCTGTCCGATCGGACACGTACCCGGAGAGGAGACGAATGCCGTATCCCAGGAATTCCCCGAGGCCCGAGACAGAGGCGACAACGAGGGCCGATGCACCCAGGAAAAGCATGTACGGGCCAATGACGCTCCTCCCCCCCTCGTAGATGATATCTCCAAAGAGGCTCACAATGCCGAGGACGATGATGAGCCGGAACGCGAATGCCCGTTTGTCGCCTGCCTGTGAATCCATGGTGCCGTCGTTCTGCTGCAGGGTGGGAGAAGGAAGAATTTTCCTTCAGTTTCCTGTTGAGGGACAAAGGGAGAAATACTTTTTGAATCGGGATTTTTTCGAATTCGGGAGCAAAAAAGGAAAAATGGCGGCTGGGCGTCAGGAAGAAGGTGATGACAAGACCTGGGAAAAGAAGAGTAAGGAGGTATGAAGAGGCCTACACCTCTTTTGCCGCAAGTTCCACGTCCTCTTCCTTGATGGTCTTCCGACCGGCGTGCATCGCGAACGTGTTTGCCTTTTTGACAAGGGACGCGATGTATTCTTCAGACTGTGCAACGAGTGCAGCTGCAGCGTCACTCCCAACGCGTTCTGCACCACTCTTCTTGGCAATCCGGACGACTGCTGCAAGAGGTAAATCTGCCACCTTGATCACCTCATCTGAGAAGGGGTTCGAACAGTATTTATATATTGCCCTGGAATTCACAGGGAAAGAAGGGGCAACCCGGTTCAAGCAGGGTAATGGCAGCAATTCCTGTGGGCGAAAAGAGGGAAATTAGCACTCCCTTTTTCATGATTACGTTTTTATACGATTCATCCTTTGAAATAGTGTATGAATAAAAAAGAAGTTCATTTCAGCAATGCAGGAATCGTAATATTCGCTATTGCCTCGTTTTTCTTTCTCGCTGCCTCACCTGCAGGAGCTGCCATCGTCTCTCCCGGCGATGTGGGTAATGTTGCCGAGGGAGGCGCTGGCACAACCTCCGGTTCCCCAAGTCTCGACATCACTGTGGACAACTCGTCTCCGGATGCGTCACTGGAAGACCCCAGCACCCCGCTTGCCAATTTTGCCCAGGGGACAAGGGCCTGGAAGTTCCGGTCTGATCTTTCCAATTCCGGGGTCTACGACGATGGCACGACGAGGCCGGACGGGACGCTGCTGTGGGCATTCAGCACAGGCAGTGCTCTAATTTCGACTCCCGCAGTGGTGAACGGTATCGCCTACTTTGGCAGCAACAACGGGCATGTGTATGCAGTCGATGCAGCGATGGGAACGGCCCTTTGGGAGACCGAAACGCGAGGGGGGGTGTCCTCGAGCCCTGCCGTGGTCGAGAGCGTTGTCTATTTCGGGAGCGATGACGGGAATGTCTATGCACTCGAGGCCGGGACAGGGGATATCCTGTGGAACTTTTCGACGAACGGCAGGGTGCTGTCGAGCCCGGCAATTACAAATGGATCCGTCTATTTCGGGAGCTTCGATGGCAACGTCCGCTCGCTCGATGCGGCGACGGGAGAGCTGTTCTGGACCTTTTCCACCGGGTCCCAGGTGCGGTCCAGCCCTGCCGTGGCAAACGGCACCGTCTATATTGGGAGCGATGACGGAAAGGTTTATGCCATCGAGGCCACGACAGGCGCAGGACTCTGGAATTATTCGACGGGGGGCATTGTTTGTTCCAGTCCGGCCGTGGCAGGTGATGTTGTCTATATCGGGAGCCGGGACGATAGTGTATATGCCCTCGATGCGGGTTCCGGGGTACCTATCTGGAAATACACGGCGGGAGGTAATGTATCCTCGAGCCCTGCTGTCGCAAACGGCACCGTCTACATCGCAGACGACAACGGGGCTGTCTATGCACTCGATGCTGCAACAGGCATAGGGATCTGGGAGTTCGCGGCCCAGGCAGGGATACGTGCAAGCCCGGCCGTGGCAGGTGATGTTGTCTATATCGGGAGCCGGGATCGTAACCTCTATGCACTCGATGCTGCAACAGGCGAAGAGATTTGGGAGTTTTCAACCGGCCAGGAGATCTCTTCGAGCCCGGTCGTAGCGAACGGCACCGTCTATATCGGGAGCACTGACGGAAATCTCTATGCGATCGGTGCTTTGTCCGCCATGACAAGAGGGCTTTCGATATTTTCCCTCGACCCGCCGTACGTGGTGGAGGGCAGCCCCGGTTTCACACTCATCGTTAACGGCACGGGGTTTTCCGGGAGTTGTAGCGTCCTTCTGAATGGCGAGGAACAACCGGCGCAGTTCCTCGACCCTGGCCGCCTCTCTCTCGATATATCGCCAGACATGGTCCTTTTCCCACGCACCATGAATATCACTGTCCGCGACGGTGCGACCGGTGCAGTTTCCAACAGGGTGTTCTTTCACGTGAGGGACCGACCTGGAGGTGCAAAAGCCTGGAAGTTCCGATCTGATCTCTCCAACTCAGGTGTGTACGATGGCGGGGGTGTTCTACCTGGAGGCGAACTCCTCTGGAAGTCTTTGACCGAAGGGTATTACGGTTCCAGCCCGGCAGTGGTGGACGGTATCGTCTATGCCTGCGGGATTTATGATGTCAATGCGATCGATGCATTCACCGGGAAACTCCTGTGGACCTCTCCTTACGGCGGGGGGAGGTCGAGTCCTGCGGTGACTAATGGCACAGTCTACACGGTGAGCACCAACAGGAACGTCTCCGCACTCGATCAGGATGCCGGCAGCCTCCTCTGGAATTATGCCGGGGAAGAAAGCATAACCTCGAGCCCCGCGGTCGCAAGCGGTGCGGTGTACATTGCAGACCAGGGGGGGAGGGTGTACGCCCTCGATGCGGGTACCGGGGCTCTCCTCTGGAATTATGCCGGGGAAGAAAGCATAACCTCGAGCCCCGCGGTCGCAAGCGGTGCGGTGTACATTGCGGACCGGGGGGGGAGGGTGTCTGCACTCGATGGTGGGACCGGCTCGCTCCTCTGGGACAGCCTGCTCCCCGCCCGCGTAAGGGAGTCGAGCCCGGCAATCGCCGATGGAGTCCTGTATATCGGGAGTGTTGACGGCAGGCTGTACGCACTCGATGCGGACGCAGGGGGGGCGATTCTCTGGAGCTATGCCACGGAAGGTGGCATAACCTCGAGCCCGGCCGTGTCAGACGGCGTTGTGTTCGTCGGGAGCAGCGATTCTAACCTCTATGCCATCGACGCCAGTACTGGGGATCTCCTCTGGAATTTCACCACAGGCGACCAGGTAATAGCCAACCCGGCGGTTGCAGACGGTATCGTGTATATCCAGAGCACCGACGGGTACCTCTACGCGCTGACCACGTTACCGGACGAACCTCCCGGGAGCGTGACCGGGCTCCATGCATCGTCCGTCAACGGGGTCCAGGTCACATGGGCCTGGAATGACCCTCATTCAATCGGTTTTTCGCACGTCATGGTGTACCTGGACGGTGTATTCCAGGAGAACATAACGCGTGGAGTGGAGACCTGGTCTGCGGGGGGACTCGCCCCATCGACGACCCATACCGTCTCCTTAAAGACCGTGGGACTGAAGGGAGCGGTCAACGACACCGTGGTCAGCAATACAGCGACCACCACGGGCCTTTCCATTGTGCAGATCGACCCGGCCGTTGTGATAGAGGATAGCCCGGCCTTCACTCTCGATCTTTATGGAACAGGCTTTGCACCGGGTTGTGCCGTCCTCTGGAATGGCGATGTGCAGGCAGCACAGTTCCTGCAGGCTGGGCACATACGAATGGAAGTCCCGGCTGAACTGGTGGCACACTCCGGCAGGGTGAACATAACCGTCCTCGATGGTTCAACAGGGGAACTGTCCAACCCGGCCATCTTCCGCATCACAGACAACCCTGCCACTGCAAAGGCCCGGAAGTTCAGGTCCGACCTGAACAATACGGGTGTCTACGACGACGGTGGGAGGAGACCGGTCCCGGTCCTCCTTTGGCAGTACACAACAGGGGCAAAGGTGACATCGAGCCCTGCAGTGGTTGATGGAGTCGTGTACATAGGGAGCCAGGACCGCAACCTCTATGCGCTGGACGCGGCGACAGGGACGCTCCTCTGGAAGTACGACACAATGGAGCGCAACGACATCGTGAGTTCCAGCCCGGCCGTGTCAAACGGCGTTGTCTACATCGGAGGGTTGAAGACCAAGATCCACGCCCTCGACGCCCTGAACGGGGACTTGCTCTGGAACTACAAACTCCCGATACGGACCACCGTCAGGTCCGGCCTGAGTTCCAGTGCGGCAGTAGCCAATGGTATCGTCTATATAGGGAATATGGACGGGAGCCTCTATGCATTCGACGAGGAAAGCGGCGACCTGCTCTGGAAATATACCTCACCCGCGTCAGAATATGATGATACCGCGATATTTTCCAGCCCGGCCGTGTCTGGTGATGCCGTATTTATCCATGCCTCCAATGGAGACTTGTACTCCCTGGATGCATTGACAGGGACGCTGCGCTGGAGTTACACTCCTGGAGGTGACTATTCAGTTTATTCCAGCCCGGCAGTCTCCGGCGGTGTCGTATACTCGGGAAGCGGCCCGAAAAATACATTCTTTGCACTCGATGCAGCGACGGGGGCACCGCTCTGGAACTTCACGACGGGGGGCAGCATCATGTCGAGCCCTGCTGTTGCAGGGGATATAGTGTACTTCGGCAGCAATGATGGCCGACTCTACGCACTTGACGCAGCGACGGGGGCACCGCTCTGGAATTATACAACCCAGGCGGGTGTCAGTTCCAGCCCCGCGGTCGCAAACGGCATCGTTTACTTCGGCAGCAGCGATGGCAGCGTCTACGCGGTCGGATCGCTCCCGTTCGACCCCCCTGTGGCAGGCTTTGCCGCTAACGTGACCTCGGGGGCGGCCCCGATCGTGGTAGTGTTCACGGACACCTCCACCGGCGTGGTCACGACCCGGTTCTGGGATTTCGGCGATGGGACAACGGCCTGGGAGAACAGCACGGCAACAATCAACCATACGTACCTCTACCCTGGCACGTTTTCTGTATCGCTGACGGCTGCAAACCCCGACGGGCAGGACAAGGAGGAAAAAACCGGGTACATCACAGTCCGACCCTCCGGCTTACGCCCGCGGGCCTGGTTTTCGGCTGCACCAATGACAGGGTACAGGCCGCTATCGGTCCAGTTCACCGATCGCTCGATGGGCGGACCGATCGGTTGGCAGTGGGACCTTGGCGATGGCAACACCTCCACCGAGAGGAACCCGCACCACACGTATACGGAGGCAGGGACTTACAGGGTTACCCTGACCGTCCTTTCCAGCGGCGGGAGCAGCTCGTACTCGTCCCCCGTATGGGTGAGGGATAGGCCGCATATCCCGACCATCACCCCCACGGCCACCATCACCCCGTTCCCGACATTCAGCCCGAGACCCACCCTACCCCCGCGGCCAGGTCTCCCGCCCACGGCCTTCTTCAAGATGAATACGAGTATTGGCCGGGCCCCCTTGACTGTACAGTTCACCGATCTGTCCTTCAATGCTCCGATGGCCTGGGACTGGAACTTCGGTGACGGCCGGGCCTCGGCGGTTCAAAACCCTGTCATGACGTTTGCGGAACCGGGTACCTACCGGGTATCGCTCCGCGTGGAGAATGCGTACGGGCAGAGTTCGACCTCGCGGTTCGTGTACGTGCGGTGAATTGGCAAACACTCCCTTTTTCCTTTGCGCCGGCACAAAATCACTGTGGTTCGGTGTTTCTGCCAGGTCGATTCGGTATTCGGGACCGAGAACTCGACTCGGCCACGCTGGCCGAGACGTGCCGTGCCCCGGAAAGAGGAGAGAGGACCCGAAAAAAAGGGGGAGTTTGCGGGTCCTTCCCAATCAAGGTGGCTCTTTGGAGGGTTGCAGAGGGAGGCCGTTCTTCTCCCCGGCCTCCTCGTTCCAGATGTCGGGGACGATCAGGGATAAACCCGCGCCGCGGGGGGTGAAAGTGCCCGGGATCCCCTGCCTGCGACCCGATGGCAAAAGGACGCATCTTAATGCTTTCAGGAGACCATGCAATGGATAATGCAGGTCCGCATCATCGGTGTCGGGCGGGTGAGGGAACCCTACCTGCGGGAGGGAATGCGGGACTACTGTGCCCGTATCAGGCCCTACATGCGTGTCGAGATGCGTGACATTCCCGAGGAGAGGATACCGGACAGGATGGGAGAACGGGAACTGGAGGATCTCCTCGCAGGCGAAGGGGCGCGGATCCTTGCTGCCGTAGCAGGGGCGGGCGTCCGCATCGCATGTGCAGTCGACGGCGAGCCCTGGAGCAGCGAGGAGCTTGCAGGCAGGATGAAGAAGTGGGAGCTTTCAGGGCAGTCCCGTGTTGCCTTCATTGTCGGCGGGCCCCTCGGACTGGCAGGAGCAGTCACATCTGCGGCGACCCACACGCTTTCCCTCTCCCGGATGACGTTCCCGCACCAGCTCGCCCGGCTCCTCCTCCTCGAGCAGTTATACCGTGCGTGCCGGATCAACAGCGGCGAGGCCTACCACCGGTGAGGGACGGAAAGGTCAAGGGATTATCTCGCACCCGTTGTACCGGGTGTGGGAGAAGTCACCCTCTTCGATCAGCCCCTTCCGGATACACTCCTTCACCCTGGGCAGTGCCTCCACCAGGCAATCGTGCAGGTTTTGCACGGTCTGGCATATGGCTTTCTTCATCGTTCCGGGCCATGGCCTCGTGACCTGGGCATAGAGACACCTCCCCCCGCAGAAACCAAGGAGGGAACACTTCGAGCACCCGGAGTCGACCGAGACACGGGGCAGGCCGAGAGGTTCGGCAGTCGCGATGTGCCCGACATAGTAATCCCGCATTCCCACCATGACGGGGCAGGGACCGATATGCCCGTCCGTCATGACCGTGTAGTTCGCATGGCCCGAGCCACACCTGAGGGGGCTGCTCCGCCCCTCCAGGAGGTCCTGCATCGGCTGCAGGAAGGGGTACCAGCGGCGGACGCCCTCCCCGGATTCCATGCAGGCGACCCAGTCCCGGACCAGGCTCCGTATACCCGGGTTGTAGCTCTCCCGGGTCCACTTGCTGAACGTGCGCATCCCTGCATTGCCAGCAAAATCCGCGTCGAGCTGCCAGTGGATGGACCGGAAAGAATAGCAGGGGTTCTCTGCAAGTGCCCAGACCGCTTCGTTGATATCCGTGTCCTCCCCGACGGTCATCCGGGCAATGAGCTCCCCGGAAAAACCGCCCCTGACGAGTTGGCGCACGTTCTCCATGACCCGGCGGTAAGTCCCCTGTCCCCGGTGCCGGTCGGTGAGATCTTCTGTCCCATCGAGGGAGACAAGAATGGTCTCGAACCGGTTACGGTAAGGGGCGGGGAGACGGGAGAGGAGGACACCGTTTGTCTGGATCATGAACCTTTCGACCGGAGCGCCGTCCATGATCTCCCTAATGAGTGGAACCCGGAGCAGCGGTTCTCCCCCGTAGAAGGTCAGGCATGCGGACGGGTCTTTCGAGAGGAACGAATAGAGGTCCTGCAGGTCAAAGGAGAGGTCTGACGGGAGATCCCAGTCAATTCCTGGGTCCATGCCGAATGTCCACGCCACCTCGCCCGCAAGGACCCTGCCCCTGCAGTAGCTGCAGCAGAGGTTGCAGTCATCGGTGAGGATGAGGTGAAAAAAGACCATCTCGATCGGGAAGAAGATGACCGCCGGTTACCGCGATTTTTTCCTGGACCCTGTCCCCGCGAGGATAAGCACCGCGATTCCAAGCGACAGGAGGGGAAGGGAGGTGGAAAGGGCTGCCGCCGTCTTTTTTGTCGTTGTCGTCTCCGGGAGGACCGGTGTCTCGAGGAGTTCCGGCGAGCTCCGCGCCCTGTAGAGGGTCTCATTGACCCTCTGCATCCCGGCAATGGCGCCCTCCATCTTTGGGTTGATCTGGATCGCTTCCTGGTACGCATCGAGCGCTTCCTGGTACCGGCCGAGGTGGGCAAGGGCATCGCCCTTGGTTGTCCAGAGCCTGGCATTGTACCTCGCCTCGTTGGGATTCCGTCTCATCTCCTTCTCTGCGAGGCGGACGACCTCGTTGTAGACTTCCATCGCCTTGTCGGGCCGTCCCATCTTCTGGAGGCAGACCCCCTTCTCGTAGAGCGTATACAGGTCGTTGGCATAGATTGCAAGGCCCTT
>JAKPSJ010000022.1 GCA_029555345.1 Methanobacteriota archaeon
GATCAACAGCAACATCGTCTCGCTGATTGCAAAGAGCGGCGGCAAAGGTGTCGGTCTCTCGGGGAACGACGGCAACCTGATCATCGCCAAGAAGATGGTTCCGAAGCGGGTCCGCGTGGGGGGAGAGGAACACGAGGTCGATCTCGGGCACGTGGGTGAGATCGAGGAGATAACCCCTCCCGTCCTCCATACCCTCCTCGAAAGCGGCTACATCCCCGTCATCGCCCCCATCGCCATCGACCGGAACGGGCAGAGCCTCAACATCAACGCGGACACCGCTGCAGGGGAGATCGCAATCGCTCTCCATGCATACAAGATTATCAACATGACGGACGTTGACGGCATCATGGACGCCTCGCGCAGCCATGTCTTCCGCCGGCTGAGTGTCGCAGAGGCGGAGGACCTGATGGCAAAGGGCGTTGTCTCGGAAGGGATGATCCCGAAAGTATCCTCGATCGTCCGTTCGGTGAACAACGGTGTCTCGTTCGGGCACGTGATCAACGGGAACATCCCCCACAACCTCCTCCTGGAGATGTTCACGGACGAGGGCGTCGGGACGATGATAACAGCAGGGCGCTAGTGGTACCTTATTCCATTCGGGGTACTGTCACGCAGTGGACACAGAAAAAACGTCTTTACAGGGTCACGGGAGGTTTCCGTCACCCTGGCACTCCCTCTGCTTCTCCTCGCTCATATCGATCAACAGCCCGAAGATCTTCTGGACCGAGAGGGGGTCGATCCCTTTTTCCACTGCATAACTGTAGGTGTGTTCCAGCACCTCGCGTGTCCGCTTCTCGTCGCGGACGGGCAGGCCTTCCGCCATCTTGGCCTGGGCCATGCGAGCTGCAATCTGCTGCCTCTTCGCGATCAGATCGATAATCTGCTCATCAATCCCGTTGATCTCGGCCCGGAGTGCATCGATGGGCATACATTCTACCTACGGGGAGTCAGGAGATTTAAATGTGGTGGCACATGCCCGCTCCAAAGGGCATAAGGTATGCGAGTTCCAGATATACGGACTGAAGAGACATGCTCGAAAGAATCACCCCACGCGAAAGGTCGGACCTCCTGATAGCATGGCTTGCCATATCCATCGCATTCTCCCTCATCTTCATCAGGGGTGGTGTGACGCTGGAGACGTTCCTCGTATTCCTCGTCGTCTCCCTGCTCACAGTGGGTATCGGGTTTATCCTCCACGAGATGGCGCACAAGTTCACCGCGATGGGGTATGGTTACTGGGCAGAGTTCCGCAAAGACAACCTCATGCTTCTCATCGCGGTCGTCATGGCAGCCCTTGTCGGGGTCGTGTTTGCGGCCCCGGGTGCAACCGTCATCTACGGGGCATCCATCACGCGGGAACAGAACGGGAAGATATCCGCGGCTGGACCGGCTGTCAACCTGGTGCTATGCGGCGTCTTTGCAATCCTTGCCTTGGTCGCCGGTATGATCTCTCTACCCATGCTTGCCCTCGTCGGGACGGTCGGGCTGCAGGTGAATGCCATGATCGCTGCATTCAACATGCTTCCCGTCAGCGTGCTCGATGGCAGGAAGGTGCTTGCATGGAACCCTGCAGTCTTCGTGGTCCTGATCGTCGCAGCATTCGGGATACTGCTGGCCTCGTATTACATCCCCATCATCTGAATTTTCCTTGGGTATAACGAGAAATGCAACCTGGTAGCGTGTCCGGGACGATTGCACCGTGAAGAGAAGACTGCAGTCATCCCGACGCACGACATATCAAGGGCAGGGATGTTACCTCCCCTCTCTTGCGCCACTCTCGAGCCGGGCGATCGCCTCGACGACTGAACGCCCCTTCTCTGCTGCCTTGGCAAGCGCGGTCGGATGCGCATGGATACTCCCGTACCGGTCCATGTCGTTTGCGATGATGTTGTCGTAGTACTCGAATCCCAGCGTGTTGAAAAAGGCCGTGACAGCCGGGAATGCCGCATCGAAGACATTGTCCCAGGAGAGGCCAGCCGTCGAGATGAAGATCCCCTTGTGCGTCCTGATGTGCTCGTCGGAAAAGAACATGGTCTTCAGGATGAACTTTCTCGCCCACAGGAACTGGGCCCTGTCTATCAACCCTTTCAGCTCGGCGGTGATCCCCATGCTGTAGATCGGGGATGCGACTGCCAGGCAGTCGGAGGAGAGGATGCGTTCGAAGAGGGGGATCGCATCGTCCGAGACGACGCATTTCCCGGTCTTGTGGCAGGCGTTGCAGCCGCGGCAGGGGGAATAGGCGAGATCCTTGAGGATGACCTTCTCTGTATCCGCGCCGGATTCCCGTGTCCCTTCGAGGAACGCATCGAGGAGCGTCTCTGTGTTCCCGTGCCGGTGCGGGCTCCCGGAGAGCCCGATGACATGAATGGTCATTTCACTCCTCAAGTCTCTTTGCGAGTTCTGCAATCACTTCGCGGCCCAGTCGTTCGGAGCTCCTGCGTGCAGTGGGGTGCGACAGGATGGCCCCCTTCTCATCGACACCATTGACCATCAGGTACCGGATGTCCCGGTTGGGGATATCGACGACCTGGAAGAAGCACTTCACCGTGGGGACAGCGCCATCGAACACGTGGTCCCAGTTCTGCCCGGCCGTGGAGAGGAATACCCCGATACGCTTCCCCTTCCGTTCCAGCGGTACGACAGGGAGTTTCAGAACGTACTTCCTCGACCGGAATACCTGGAACCTGTCAATCAGGGCCTTTGCCTGGGCACAGATCCCCATGCAGAATATGGGTGCGGCAAGGACGAGGCAGTCGGCATCGATTATCTTGTCGTGCAGGACGTCCATCCCGTCGCGCTGGACGCACCTGTTCAGCTTCTCGCAGGCGTTGCATCCCCTGCACGGGTTCACGTCTGCGTCGGCGAGGGCAACCTTCTCGATGGCGACACTCCCCTCCAGATCCATCGCCCCGAGGACCCAGTCGAGGAGCGTCTCGGAGTTGCCACCCCGCCGCGGGCTGCCGGCAAAGGCAAGGACTTTGATCTCCATCAATGAACCCTTGGACCCGTCAGGTGAAAATAATGTGTGAAAGGACAGCCGTCCAGGCTCGAAAAAAGGGGAGTGACTCTCAGATATTCTTGAAGCAGAGGTACCAGTCCTTGCACTCGTACCCCTCGGAAAGGCGCTTGTCCATCTCCGCCTTGTTCTTCGGTGCAGGGACCACGACCTTCTCTCCCGGCTGCCAGTTTGCAGGGGTCGAGACACCGTACTTGTCGGTCGTCTGCAGGGACTTTATCACCCTGATGATCTCGGGCATGAAACGCCCTGTACTGAGCGGGTAATAGATCATTGCACGGAGAATCCCATTGTCATCGATGAAGAAGACTGCACGGATGGCCGACGTGCTGCTCAGCCCGGTATGGATCATCCCGTACTTCTTCGCAACCTTCATGTCGATGTCAGCGATGATGGGGAACGGGATGTCGACACCCATCTTCTCCTTGATGTTGCGGATCCACGCGAGGTGGGAATGGACCGAGTCGATGGAGAGGCCCAGCAGCTGGACGTTGAGGGACTTCAACTCCTCGGCTATCCGCGAAAACGCGATGAATTCCGTTGTGCACACCGGCGTGAAGTCTGCGGGGTGCGAAAAGAGGACGAGCCACTTCCCCTTGAAGTCGGAGAGTTTCACCATGCCCGCTGTCGTGAGGGCCTCGAAGTCCGGGGCCGGTTCGCCGAGGACGGGCATCGATCCGAATTCACCGCACATGCCCTGTCACTCCGGCATGACCTCGTCGAGCTGCGCCTTTCCATAGACGTAGGCAGGCATGCCTGCGAGGAGGAATGCCACGCGCAGCGCTTCTTCGACCTCGTTCCTGGAGATGCCCAGGCTCTTTGCACCTGCAAGCTGCGCCCTCGTCGCGTGCTGGTCACGGAGAGACGCCGCAATCGCAATTGCAATCAATTTCTTGGTCTTGCGGGTGAGCGCCCCGTCGTCCCAGACGTGACCTTCGAGTTTCATCACCATCTCGTGCATCTGGGGGTCCTTTTCGGCGAGTTCCTTGAAGAACTTCGGCACCTTGCCGATCATCCGCTCCAGGTCTTTTGTGTCCTTTGCCATACGACGATCACTTCACGAGTTTCATGGGCTGTCCGCAGCAGACGAGTTCTCCGCCGCCGACTTCTTTGACCACGACCACATTCCCGCAGATCTCGCACTCGAAGACCTGCCCTTCCCTTGATACGTTGACCATTCCTTTTCACACCTTCCCTTCGCAACTTTCCATCATTTCATTGAATTCAGGCTGTACGGGGTAGACAAGTTCAGTCTCTTTTTCCGTGGTGCCTGTCGCTATCCAGCATTGCACTCCACAGTGCCGAATCTGGAGAAAAATGGATGTTACAGGTTGCTCTTGCCCCGCTTGGGTGGGTTCATCACATCCTCCGGGGTCTTGATGTCCGGGCGGATATGCGTCATCGGGAAACACTGGTACTCTTCACAGGCACACTGGGGACACTTGCGGAGATCCTGTTCCGCTTTGTCCAGAACGAACTCGCGCCCGCAGTCCACGCAGACATACTTGCCGGGCCCGACTTTCTGCCCTGCCTTTGCCTTCTCGGTCAGATCCATCACCACTTGCTAAATGGTAGGAAAGGTTATTTATTGGTTTTGTTCTTCCCCCCCGGTATGAGAAATAGCATTTTTTCGCATTCCTTTCCGTATTTGAATAGTCAGAACAGTGTTTTTTCTCGGACCACTGCAGTTATGAGGATCTGGGGTGACATCACTCCATGGGATTCCATGTTGTCGGGGTTCTCGGGAGCCCCCTTGCCGGGGGAAACACGGCAAAACTCCTCGACCAGGCTCTCTCGGGAGCCCGTGACGCGGGCTGCGATGTCGAGCGTATCGATGTCACTGCAATGACGATCAGTCCCTGCAGGGAGATATTCTACTGTCGTGAACACGAGACATGCGCCATGAAGGACGATATGATTCCCATGTACCGGAAATTCTCGGAACTTGACAGCCTCGTCGTGGCGACACCAGTGATGACCATGGGGATACCGGGGGCTCTCAAGTCGTTCATCGATCGGTTCCAGGTCTTTTTCATGGCGAAGTTCATGAGAGGGAAACCGCTCGTCCCGGAGGAGAAGAAGGCCCATCGCCGCGGCCTCTATATCGGTCTCTCCGGGATGAACGTTCCGTACGTCTTCGATGGCGCAAAGCTCACGATGAAATCGTTCTTCACCATCATAGACGTCGAGTACTGGGACGAGATCCTGACCCGTGACATGGATACCATCCGGGACATTACCACCCGCCCCGACGTCATGGAGGCAGCCTATCGAAAGGGCTATCGCCTCGGGGAACTCCTCTCCGAAGAAAAACCCTGATTCAGAGGGCACCCCTCTCCCGGAGACTGGTATAGCCCGAGCGGGAGACTATCACGTGGTCGAGAAGCCGGATCCCCAGGATCTCCCCGGCTTCCTGCAACTGCTTTGTGATTGCCAGGTCCTGCTGACTCGGTTCGAGGGATCCCGAGGGGTGGTTGTGGACGCAGATGATCGCAGCGGCGCGATCCGTGATTGCATCGGCGAAGACCTCGCGGGGGTGGACGAGGCTGTGGTTGAGCAGGCCGACGGTGATGGTCCTCTTCTCGATCACCTCGTTCGCCCCGTTGAGCGTGATGCAGACGAAGTGCTCCTGGCTCTTCCCGTTGAGGTCCGAAACGAGGGGGAGGATGTCGGCAGGGTGCTGGACGTGCGTCCTCGCCTCATCGTCGTCCCGGATGTACCGCCGTGCCAGTTCGAGCGATGCGAGGATCTGCGATGCCTTGCTCTGCCCGATGCCCGGGAGGCCGACCAGGTCGTCGTACGTTATATCCCCTGCCCTCCTGGAGAAGAGACCTGCGATATCCTTTGCAAGGGAGAATACGTCCCGGTCCGGAGTCCCATGGCCGATAATCGCTGCAATCAGTTCGTGGTCCGAGAGGGCCCGGGCCCCTTTCCGTGCAATCTTTTCCCGAGGCCTGTCACAGGCTGCGAGGTCCCGCATCCGCTTCATGCGATCGCAGGGAGATCGGTTGCAGTCCGAAGAGAAAAAGACGGATGGTCCGTTTCCCGATCGGGGGAAGGCTGTCCAGGAAGGATATGTATATACCGCCCCCTCCCTGATATATGTCCATGGCGACACTGGAAAATGCAATGGAGGCCTTCGCCGGGGAATCCCAGGCGAACCGAAGGTATGCCGCATTCGCCGAGCAGGCCGAGTCGGAAGGATATAAAAACATCGCCCGCCTCTTCCGGGCGGCATCCGAGGCCGAATCTATCCACGCAAAGAAGCTCCTCAAGGCAACGGGGAGGGTCCATTCCACGAAGGAGAACCTCGCCGAGGCAGTATCCGGGGAGACCCACGAGAATACAGAGATGTATCCCGCGTTTCTCAAGGAGGCAGAGGCCGAGAAGAAGAGCGATGTCGCTCTCGTGTTCACCTATGCCATGAAGGCGGAAGGGGTGCATGCAACCCACTACAAGGAAGCCCTCAACAACCTGAGCCAGGGACAGGACATGTCCAACCGGACGGTGTACCTCTGCCCCGTGTGCGGTAATATCTTCCTCGGGGACCCGCCCGACAAGTGCCCGATATGCATGGCAGTCAAGAAAGTCTTCAAAGTCATCGATTAGGTAATCCCTCTTTTTTCCGGACCATTTTGCTGCCTGCAGTACGGGGAGCGCTCCGCGGAAACAGGCGCATTTGGGGGATGCTTGACTGACACCTTTATTAGGCATTCCCATCAAACACCCCAACCATGCCGAGGGTCACCGTCTACTACACCCAGAACTGTCCCTACTGCCGAATGGTAAAGGCATACCTGGACCGGCGCGGTGTCGACTATAGGGCAATCGACGTGGGTACCGACCATGAACAGGCCAGGAAGATGGTCGAACTGTCAGGCCAGTACGGCGTCCCTGTCATCACAGTCGATGACGAGGTCATCGTCGGCTTTGACGCGGCGAAGCTGGACGAGCTCTTCGGGGGGGGAGCAGGGGAAGGGCCTTACGATGTCCTCATCGTCGGTGCCGGACCCGCGGGGCTTACCGCTGCGGTGTACTGCTCGCGAAAGATGCTGCAAACAGCCATCGTCTCCGAGAATATCGGGGGGCAGGCGCTCGAGAGCTGGGCCATCGAGAACTACATGGGGTACCGGGTCGTCTCGGGGACAGACCTCATGCAGAAGTTCGAGGAGCAGGCCAGGAGCATGCAGAATATCCACCTCGACCTGGACCGCGTGCAGTCGCTCGGGAGGGAGGGGGAGGTGTTCATTGCACAGACCGCATCGGGAAGGACTTACCTCGCGAGGTCCGTGATCCTCGCCCAGGGCAAGAGGCGCCGCAAGCTCGGTGTGGAGGGAGAGGAGCGGTACTTGGGGAGGGGGCTCTCTGTCTGTGCCACGTGCGACGGACCCCTCTTCCGCGGCAAGGTCGTTGCGGTCATCGGAGGCGGAAACTCGGCGCTGCAGACAGCGATCGAGATGAGCGGGATCGCCCGCGAGGTCCATCTCGTCGTCCGGAGCGCGATCAAGGCAGACCCCGTCTACGTGGAACGGTACGAGGAGAGGAAAAATATCGCGACGTATC
Organism: Methanobacteriota archaeon; assembly: GCA_029555345.1. Classification (GTDB taxonomy): domain Archaea; phylum Halobacteriota; class Methanomicrobia; order Methanomicrobiales; family Methanospirillaceae; genus Methanolinea_A. Next base: position 7,580 of record JAKPSJ010000022.1, read on the forward strand.
TCGATCACACAGTCACGGCCCTACACGGGAACGGGGTGCTGACAGGGGTCACGATCCGGGAGAACAAGAGCGGAGAAGAGAAGACAATTGCCGTTGACGGCGTCTTTGCAGAGATCGGCTGGATCCCGAACACCGATCTCCTCGAGGGGCTCGTACCTCTCAACGACCAGAAAGAGGTGATCATCGATATCAACTGCACCACCGGGACACCGGGGATCTTTGCTGCAGGGGACGTCACGAATATCCGGACAAAACAGGTCATCACGGCCGCAGGAGAGGGTGCAAAAGCCGCTCTTGCAGCCTATACGTATCTCACGCGGTGAATACGTTCTTTTCTACTCCTCTTTCCGGAACACCACAATCCTGTTCGTGTTCGTCCCGGAAGAATTGTTATCCACGCCCCAGATATGGGAGGTCTTCGTGAAATGCTGGGTGTTGACGAGTATCCCCACGCAGGAGAACCCTGCGCGCACGCCGAGCGGGACAACGACCTCGTCGAGGCGCAACGTCCCTCTCTTTACCTCCCCCACCTCGAATGCGACATGACCCCCGTTCCGGGTGATGCGGAAGAGCTCCTGGAAAGTCTGCTGCATCACCCGTTTCCACTCGGACAGCGACCGGGTGACCGTCATCCGCTTCTCTGTTGCCTCCATGTCGATCCCGCAGAACCAGCACCGGAGCCAGTTGTCCTTCGGGTACTGGACCACGTCGAGAAAAGGTGGCGACGTGACGGTGAGCTGCACGCAGCCGTCGGGGATCGCGGGGGTTTTGCGTGCATCGCCCGAGAGGAAGAGCCCGGTCTCCCCTGCAGCGCAGAGCCGCTCCCTTTCGCCCGGAGTAACGGTCCGCAGCAGGGACCGGGTCTTCTTCACGATGAGAGCCCTGGTATCCCGGTATTCCGGGACCAGCCCGCGTTCCCTGTTGATCTTCTCCTGGCGTTCCGGGGATACAGCCTGGTTGGGCGGGAGGGTGTATACAGAGAAGAAACCGCGAGAGTGGCCCGTGAGCCTGTTCATCGCAACCATCCTGATCCACTCGTCGATGGAGTCCAGTGACCCCTCTTCCTCTCGTTCGAGGAGGTAGTCCCGGAGGGAGAGGATCTCGGCTTCTGTCCTCTCGTGGTAGAACATGGAGAGGTCAGGGCCGGAACCTCCCCTGCTGTCGCCGTACGGGATCGTCGCGAGGCGCGATGCAACCTCGCTTACCGTTGGCGGGTCGAATCGCGGGCGGGTCATGACCCGGGAGAGTGGGTTGATGTCATTTGCAGCAACACGCCTCCCTCGCAGGCCCGCCTCGATCGCAGTTGTCCCCCGCCCGCTGAAGGGGTCGTAGACGAGATCACCCTCCTGCGATAACCTTTCGATGAAGAATGCCGGGAGCTGAGGCTTGAAACAACCCCTGTACGAGACCTCGTGGAGCGAGGAGGCCTGCCTCTGCCTCGAGGTCCAGAATTCCCCGTGGATCCTGTCCACAACGGTCCCGTAGAGGTCCACGTGTTCAATGGATGTGGCATTCTCCCATGGAGGTCTTCCGGCCGGAGAGTCCAGCACGGTCATTCCAGAGGTTATGGATCCTTCCAGGTCTTCAATATCACTAAATCCCCGGGATCGTCCCTTTGAGCCATCCCTGTTATGTCATTCGAATGACCATCCCTTATCCAATGAACGAGCAGGCCCGCAAGCTCGTGCACCTTGTGTTCGGGGTGGCGATTGCAGCAGTCATCCTCATCCTCCCCCGAGAAGAGGCCATCATGCTCTTTTCGGGATCGCTCCTGGTCGGGCTCGTCCTCGCCGATCTCGTGAAGGCCGGCCACCGTGTCCCGCTCGTCACTCTCCTCGTGATGCACCTGGAACGGGAAGGCGAGTTCCCCGGGAAGGGTGCCATCTGCTTCGTTGTCAGTTCACTCTTCTGCACTGTCTTTTTCCCTTCTTTAGTGGCAGCAACGGGTGTCCTCACCCTCGCGGTCCTCGACTCGGCATCTGCACTCGTCGGGATGCATTATGGCAGGAAAAGGCTGAACGGGAAGAAGACCCTCGAGGGGTTTCTCGCGGGGGTGATCATAAACTCGCTTGTCCTTCTCCTCCTCATCGACCCCGTCCGGGCATTCCTCGTCTCGCTCGTTGCAGGGACCGTGGAGCTTGCCATCCCCCTGGACGACAACCTTCTCATCCCGCCTGCCGCCTGCCTCTGCCTCTCCCTCCTCGGGGCGTAAAGAAGCACTTTCCCCCTGCACCACCCAGGTTTATCTGGAATCCCCCGCAAGTACCAGTCAGGATGGCTGCCGGGAAGGCCGCGTACCTCCGGTCGATCACGAGATCCACGCTCGGGAAGTCGGTTCCGGTCGGAAAGACCCTGGAGGGGGCGACTCCCCCCTCTGTCTTTATTGGGAGCTGGAACTACCCCAGGGTTTATGCCGGGCCGCTGGTTGCACCAGTCCACGAGGAGTGCGGGATCATGGACACCCCCGAGTCCTGGATCCCCTCGGGCTGGACGCAGGACCAGATCCTCTCCTGCCGCCTCGGACTCGTGCGGGGGAAGCGGGCGCATGACGTCTCACGCGTCGATGACCCCTTCGCGCTCAAGCTCCAGGAGGTCGTCCTCTCATCGTCATCACTCGAGAGCAAGGTCGAGTTCGTCCGTCCCCCGTCAGGCATGTCATTCTCGGAGGAGTTCACCCCTTTCGGCCCGAGCGCCCCGCTCGAGGACTTCCGTGCCGAGTGCGGCCGTTTCGAACCGCACCTCGAAAGAAGTTATTATGACACTGACCTCGCTGCATCAGATGCGATTATCGATCTCCACCGCCAGGGAGTCCCCTTCTCCCGGATCCAGAAGGCACTCTCGGTCGGTGCCCTCGGTCAGGAAAAGAGGAGGAAGCTCGTCCCGACACGGTGGTCGATCACTGCCTGCGACACGGCGCTCGCTAACCACTACCTCGGCCAGGTCAGGCAGAACAGGCTCATCGATTCGGTCAGGGTCCACGAGTTCTCGAGCCTCAACAACCATTATGCTGTCATACTCCTCCCCACGCCGTGGGAATACGAGTGGATGGAGGCTTTTCTCCGGGTCAGGGGAGACGAGGAAGTTATCTTCTCCGATCACGAGGGGCCGAGGGGGAAGCGGGAATACTCCTGTGTCGGGGGCTGCTACTACTCCTGCAAGATGGCCATACTCGAGGCCCTCGCCGGACAGGCCCTCCAGGCAGGAGCAATCGTGCTCAGGGAGGCCAGGAAGGGATATG
>JAKPSJ010000118.1 GCA_029555345.1 Methanobacteriota archaeon
CGAAGAACGCTTTGCAGAAGCCTATGCCCTTTACAAGGACGCGGGTGACCCAGGCAAGGCCAGGGTGGCCAGGGACACCATGTTCCGGGCGAACAGGACGTATATCGAGTATCCGCTGGACGCTGCAGCCGCAGAGGCGGCACTGCGGGAGAAGGTCCCGGGCATCACCGGAGAGGCCATAAAGGACTGGCTCGGGAACCACGCCCAGGCGATCGTCTCGGAGAACGAGACGCTCTACTTCTACGACATCGCCGGCAACTACCTCTACGCCCACCCGGCCGAGATGCAGAAGGCATCCGGAACGACCCTCGACTTCGATTACGTCGCCCGGTATGCACTCGCCGGTGAGCAGCCCTGGATGGCCGGGCCGTACGTGGACCCGGTGCGCTACGCGGGGACCGAGCGGCTCGAGATACCGTCCGAAGTGCTCCCCTCGTCGGGAGTCTTGAAGATCTGGCTCCCGCTCCCGGTCGAGACGGAGTCGCAGAGGAACATCACCGTCACGAACCTCTCGAACCCGGGCTTCATCGCTGCGGGGCCGGTCACAACGGGAGACATCGGCTACGTCTACTACGAAGTCCCTGCCGGTGCGGTCAGCGGGGACCTCATGCTCTCGGTGGATATCGGGTTTACCTCTTATGAACAGGTCTTCGGGAACATCGACCCGGCGAAGGTCGGAGAGTACAACACGAGCGACCCTGGGTACCTGCGCTACACCGCCTCCGGTCGGAACATCGAGGTCACGGATGCAATCCGGGAGAGAGCACTCGAGATCGTCGCGAACGAGACGAACCCCCACCTGCAGGCACAGAAAATCTACGACCACATCATCCGGACCTACCCCTACAGCCACGTCCCGCACGCCTCGCTCGATGCCAGGGAGCCCAAGGTCGCCGAGTCCACCTACATGTTCGAGACCGGCCACGGCGACTGCGGCACCCAGAGCATGCTCTTTGCCGCGTTCTGCCGTTCGCTCGGGATCCCCGCGAGGGCAACCGGGGGCTACCAGATGCTCCTCTCAAAGAAGCCAGGCACCCACTTCTGGGCCGAGTACTACCTGCCCGGCTACGGCTGGGTCCCCAACGACGTGACTGTCGCCGAGGCTGCCGACTGGGTCGCCATCCCCGGGGAGGAGCGGGCGGCGTTCCAGGACTACTATGCCTCGAACCTCGATCCTGCGCGGTTCGTCATCCAGAAGGACGTTGACGTCCCGATGGACCCGGCCCTGCCGGACGGTGCTGTTGTCTTCAGGGTCGTCCGGCAGAACCCGGCAATCGTTTCCGACACGGCAGAAATGGACCTGGACCTCTCTTCTGCGGAGTTCTTCAGCGTCAGCCTTGCGGCCGTCGAATGAAAAGAATCCTTCCACTTTTTTTCCGGGGCGGACCCGGGAGCATGACCCAGGACCCCTCTGCCAGGAGGGCGGTGTTCCCTGGCTCCTGGGTGGCCCGGGAAACGGGCTGGACAGCGACGAATGGAATTCCATTCCCTGGCATCCGCGATAAAAAAAAGGGGCCGTGCTGGAGGAAGAAAAGGGGTGTCCCCGGGATGACTGAAAACGGCCTGATCAATGGGTGAAACCCCTGATCAGGCAGGGCCTCCGGCCATCTCCTCGCGAATCTCCTCGATATGGATGACCCGATCGTATTGAGGGCCGGTCAGGCAGTACCCCTGACGGTCCACTGCATAAACGGGGTACTTCTTCACGTCGTCCGGGACCGGCCGGGCAGTGAGCTTCGAGAAGTCCAGGAGGTCCTCCGTGTGGAGCCCGATCTTCGAGCACAGTTCCCGGAGCTCCCGGATCCAGCCCTTCAGGTCCCGGACGTCATGCCCGTCCCACTTGAAGATCTGGTAGATCTTCATGTAGGTGTCACGCTCGAGTATGATATGCGTGGAACTTTGGTCCGATTTCAGGTAGAACTCCAAAAAAGACCTGGCGTCCTTGAGCTGCTGGGATAACTCGTAGGCGGAAGCACGGCTTTCCTTGATGCTGTTCTTCAGATCTTCTTCCGGGAGCGGCGTTAAGAACTTCGCGATGTTCCGCGACAGTTCTTTCAGGTTGTCCTCGACCTCCCTGATCTCGTTGATGCAATCGATGAATTTCTGGTTCAGCTCGACCCCGAAAAAGGCTTCCATGTATTCCGACTCACGGGTCATACCATCTAGTGGGACTTCGAGATATTTCCATGTTGTTATGAAGGATCGTTTTATTGGCCCGCAGAAAAAAAGTATCATGATGCCTCGCCGAATTCCTGACAGCACGGGCCTTTCCACCAGGGGAGGGATCATCACAGAGCGCGATCCCGACTTCTGCATCGTCCGGCTCCGCATCCCGGCCGGGATGATAAAACCCGAACAGATCAGCGCGATAGGGAAGATTGCCAGGAAATACGGCGTAGAGGACCTGCACCTCACCACGAGGCAGACCATCGAGCTGCCCCACGTCGATCCCTCGAGGCTCGACGGCCTCCTCGCCGACCTCCGGAAGAACGGGACGCCCCTGGGCGCCGAGCGGGAGGAGGTCGTCAATGTCACGGCGTGCCTGGGCACCCGCCACTGCAAGTTCGGCAACATCGACAGTATCGGGCTTGCCAGGGAACTCGACAAGCGGTTTCTGGGCAGGGAACTCCCGGTGAAAGTCCGTATCGCCATATCGGCCTGCCCGAACGGGTGCACGAGCGAGCGGCTCAACGAGATCGGGATCACCGGGACGAGAAAACCGATACGGGACCCCGGCCTCTGTACAGGCTGCGGGACGTGCACGTTCTACTGCAAGGAGAAGGCGATCGAAGTTGTGGACGGCATCATCGTCCTCCACAAGGACCGGTGCATGGAATGCGGGTTCTGCATCATGCCCTGCCCCTTCCACATCATCCAGGGCGAAGACCCGACCTACAAGATCACCCTCGGGGGGCACCGCGGCCGCCACCCCAGGATCGGCCGCCACCTCATCACGGTCAACTCGGAGGAAGACGTCATCAGGGTCGTCGAACGCATCATCACCTGGATCCACAGGCAGGCATCGAGCGGGAGCCTCCTTCCCGAGCAGCTGGACGAGCTCGAATTCGACGCGTTCCGGAAGGACATGCATGCCATGATATTCGGTGAGGTCTCCTGAGGCCCTAGTCGCTGCCTTCGGGAGACGGGCCATCGGTGGGACCCGCATGGCAGATCGAGTCCGCAGGACTCCCTAAAAAGAGCGGTTTTGCATGCAAAGTCCCGGAAGTCCCGGGGCGGGGAAAAAAGATTATTTTTTCAGGTAAAGCTTCCCGTAGACGGGTTCGCCTTTCCTTTTCGGGTGGCGCTCGCCGAGGTCACCGTTGTATTCCTGGAACATCGCCGTGACACCGTCGACGGTGAGCTCAACGTCCTGGTTGTAGTGGAACCCTGGCATCATCACGTTCACGGTACCGAAGACGATCACTTCGCCCTTGACCATCTGGCCCCCGATCCTCCTGTTGACGTTACCCTTGATGACGATCCTCCCGCCTTCCGCGTGGGTCGCGATATGGATATCGGCGTTCCCCTCGATGATCATCTCCCCGCCGTTCATGAAAGTCCCGATATCGCTCCCGACATTCCCCTTCACGCGGATAAGGCCGCCCTGCATCCCCCGCCAGTCACCCCGGTAGGAGGCGCCGAGGAAGTTGCCGGCATTGCCGTTGATGATGAATTCCCCGCCCTCCATGCCAAGGCCGCAGAACGAGTGGACATTGCCGTTGACGACGAGCTTCCCGCCCTTCATCCAGCCCCCGGTGTACATGTCGGTACTCGAGTTCACGACGACTTCACCGGCGGACATCTTCATCCCGATATACTTGACGCGGGAGCAGTCCCCGTTGACGATGATCTGAGTCTCGGCCGGAGTCGATCCCGCCTTTCCGGCGACCTTGAAGTAGTCTCCGAGTGTACAGTTCTGTTTCCCCTGGTACACCGGGAGCTTCTCGATCTCGGCCGCTGTCTTTCCAGCGAAGGAATCCGGGGTTATGCAATCAGCTTCCAGGATGATCTCGGGCTGCTGCTTGACGGTTAGTGTTACTGTGTTCATCTCTTCACCTCACTGCGTCGCGTCGAGGGCAATCACATGCTGGTGCGGGGCGTAGCTCTCCGGCACGAGGTAGTTCCCTTCGTTCACGCTGTAGTACTTCAGGAACTTCTCCCTGACGTCATGCATGACCTGCTTGTTCTCCTTGACCTTCACGTCGACCCAGAAGGTATGCTTCATCCCCGGATCGACTATGACGCCGTCCCTGACGCAGATCTTCCCGTCCTTGAAGAGGAAGGCGACGTTGCCGTAAGCCTTCTCGATCGCTGCCGGGTCGGTCGTCTCGTCGTTGAAGTTGTAGATCGCGATATCGGCGTTCATGCCGGGTGCGAGGCCGCCGTAGTTCTGGCTGAGCCCGAGTGCCGCCGCAGGACCGGCCCTGGTCATGGCAGCGATCTCGTAGAGGGTCAGCTCGCGGTCGATCGACGCGACCTCGGTCGCATCGACGACCTTGTCGCTGTACTTGAACGCCTTGATCTGGTCGTCCCGGGCCTTCTTGCTCATCAGCCAGGTGACGATCCTCGGGTACCGGGTGAATGGCCCGGCGTTCGGGTGGTCCGTCGTGATGAAGGTGCGCATCGGGTCCTTCGAGAACAGGGCGAGCTCGAGACCGATCGCCCACTGGATGCCGCACACCTTGATATTCGGGCTGTAGATGTACGGGACGACCCCGGCCGCGGTCTCCAGCTCGACATCGACGTTCGCCCACTTGAGGTGGTTGAGCCCGTGGAGGTGGTGCTCGAAAGGCCCGTCGGCGGTCATCGTCGTCGTCTCGTCGAGCGTGACGTTGCCGGTATCGATGGTGATGTTCTCCTGCCTGTTGACGTAGTCCATGACCTCGCGTGCCTTGGACTCGAAGTTGCCCCAGTTGTCGCCGCCGTAGGAATGGAACTGGAGGTGGGTGGAGTGCATGACCTGCTTCCGGCCGAACCTGTTCTTTGCCGTGTGGCCCTCGGCGAGCTTCAATGTGTCCAGGGTCACGGTGTAGTTGCCCGGCAGTCCGAGGCTGTTCTGGTGTATGTGAACCGAGTGGGGGAGGCCGAGGAACTCGTTCGTCTGGATCAGGCCCGTGATGATCTCCGCGGGCGTGATGTCGAAGTACGGGACCGGGTCGTGGATCGTCAGGCAGTTGAGGCCCCAGGCCCATGCCTCGGTGCCTCCCGGGTTGACGATCTTTATCCCGTAGCCCTTCGTCTGCCGGAGAAGCCAGGCAACGTATGCAGCGTTGTTCTCGATCTCGTTGTTCTTGATGTACTCCATCATGAACCAGTTGTTCCCAATCACGGGGAGCGCAGCCTCGTCGATGATCGGCGTATCGTGGATCTCCTCGTGCACGTGGCGTGCGTACAGCGGGGGCATGGCAGCCTCCATCGCGAAGGTGTACCCCATCCGGGCGTACTCGTACCCTGTCTTGAAGACAGTCGGGATGGAGAAGCCGCCTTCGATCCTCGTCGATTCACCCCGCTTGTAGGAGTGGAAAAGCTTGTCCTCCGGCCTGTACCACCGGCCGACATTGACCTTCGGTCCCGCGATATGGGCGTGTATCTCGAGCGCCCCGGCCATCACGGCCTTGTCCTTGGCATCGATGACCGTCGCGCCGGAACTGGCGCTCTCGACGATCTTTCCATCCTTGACGGCGATGTCGTGCCGCTCTCCATTGATACCCTGGGACGGGTCGTAGACGTATCCGTTCTTGATTAAAAATTCTGACATTTATGCCTCCTCCATCAGCTGGTTGACCCGGTTGAGGATCCTGGTCAACACCTCTTCGTCCGTGAGCAGCCCTTCCGGCGGGTCCACGACCTTCCGGGTCTCGATGGGGACGTTGTCCATGCGATAGGCGCACCCGCCTGTCTCCACGCCGACCATGGCCACCGGGATGTGGACATCCGATATCTCGGTCGTGCAGTTGATGTGGGGGTCTATGGTCACAGTCGGCTTCTTCGAACTGCTGATCATCGCGGCGATGGGGAAGTGTGCACCCGGGTCCGTGGCTATGTAGAAGCAGGCCTCCACCTCGTTCCGTGTCAGGAGGTCGACAGAGGTGGTTTCACCGGTCTGGTACCGTGCCTTGTCGAGGCGGGAGAGGTCGACGGCGTAGGGGAACCCGTACTGCCACGAGAGGACCTGCCCCGAACCGGTGACGTTCCAGTGCCCCCGCATTGCAATAATGTTGAATTTCGTGAACTCGTTCATGTCGCGGGTGAAGCTGATCGCGATGTCGATGTTGTGGTTTCTCCCGAGGGTGTGGGTGAGACCCATGCCAAAGAAGATCACCCCGAACCTGCCGGTCTTCAGCTCCTCGACGACCTCGTACACTTTCTCTTTCGGGACGCCCCCGATCTCGTCGGGCAGCGGGCCGCCGCGTGCCGCCGTCCTGAATGCGTTCAGGAGCTCGTAGTCGTATCCCTGCTGGACCTGGATGAACGTGTCGGCGACCCTGGCGGTATCCGTGTGCCGGCAGTCGACGCAGTAGATCTTCCGGCCCTTGTGGCCTTTCACCGTGAAAAATCCCCGGGGGAAGATGGAATACCGGGACATGTGCCGCGGGTGGGCGTGTGCCGGGTTGCAGCCCCAGAATATGACCCTGTCTGCACGGTTCTTGATCTCGCCGAGCGTGCAGCTCGGGATTCCCACGTCCTGGATGGCGATCAGGGACGATCCATGGCACACCGTTGCGCAGTTGTCCACGATGCCCCCGACCTTTTCCGCGATCTCGTGGCCGATGGACATCGCCTGGCAGCTCGTGGAGGCCCAGCCATACATCAGGGTCTTCCGCGATTTCACGAGCATCCTGGCGGTAAAATCGATCGCCTCATCATAGGAGATCTCCTTGAACGTCCCGTCCGGCTGCCGCATGCGTGGATGGGTTACCCTCCCCGGCTCTTTCGTATGGTTGAACTTCTCGGCGCCGATTGCGCAGGCGTTCTTGACAGAGAGGATCTTCTTGTTGTCATCGCTGACAGTGATCTCTAAATCATCGCACAGCGTCCCGCAGAAAGGGCAGGTTACATCAGTTACTACTTTTGGCATGATTATCACTTCTTCAGGAGTCCGCAAGCATCTTTCACGACGTCGACTGCACTGAGAATCTGCTCGCTGGGCGCAGGTTCGACCTCGACCGGGAAACCCTTGAAGCAAGGTTCGCCAGTTGAGTAGGTGTATGCAGAAACGATGCGATTGGCCCATGGACCCATGGGAATGTGTGCGAGTCCGGGGACGAGCTCCTGCCGCGTGGTCACTGCCTTGACGACCACGCTGCCGGTCGCGCTTGTCACCCGGACATTGGTGTTCTTCAATATCCCGAGATTCTTCATGTCATCTTCGTGCATCTCGATGATCGAGCACGCATCGAAATATTTTTTCGAGGTCTTTCCGGCCTCCATGCCGACACCCTGCTGGATAGAGCGGCACGTGATGAGATTGAGGGTGATCTTTTCTACCATGTTTTTCACCAAAAGACAAGATCGTCGAGTACTGGGTCTCCGTTCAGGCCGAAACCCTGTGCAGCGCATCTGTAACGCCGCGTCCGGACAGCGTGATAACTTCGTACGGGCATGCTTCGACGCACACGCCGCACCCCGCGCAGAGCTCGTTCTTGACGTCGAGATCGACAGCACAGCCGTCCCTGACTTCGTAGATCTTCTCCCTGGTCACGGGATCGATCGTAAACAGTTCAAGGGCATTCACCGGGCAGGCAGCAACGCAATTCCCGCAGCCGGTGCATCGTTCCGGGTTCACATGTATCGAAAATGCCATTGTACAGACCGTTTCTATAAATGACAATATTTAATCATTGTGAATCGGCACGATTTTATAAATTTAATTAGGTTAACTAAGTTCAGTTTGCTATGCAAGGTATTAACTTCCGGCCGGGCGGGAGATGCCCTGTGTATCCTGGCAATGGCATCGAAGGGACGCGGGGTGCAGGGGAGACGTTGGAGTGGCATCCCGGCAGACCGGAAATGAAAACGGTGCCGTATCGCCAGGCATGGTGCGGCTCGCACCGTTCGTTCTCTCTCATTCCGGATCGACCGGGATCACGTGCACCCCGGTAGCCTTGAAAGTTGCGTATACCCTGCTGCCCGGTTCGATATGCAGTTCGTTGTAGTTCTCCCTCGTGAGCAGAGCCGTCAGCGGGAATCCAACGTCGATGACGACCCGGACCGTGCTTCCGAACGCAAGGACCTCGGATACTGTCCCGCACAGGCAGTTTCGGGCACTGGAAGCGAACGGGGCCGTCGAGACGATCACGTCCTCGGCATGGAGAGTCGCGACCACGCTGCCCGGGACACTCGAAGAGGCGTAGAATGCCGGGCCGGCTGGGGGAGTTATCACGCTTATGTCTCCGTCCCTCGATGAAGTGCCCCGTATCATGTTGCCGATGCCGAGGAATTCCGCGACGAACGTATCGGAGGGGTGGAGGAAGACATCCGGAGTCTCGCCGACCTGGACGATCCGCCCCTCCCTCATGATTGCAATCCTGTCTGCAATCGCGAAGACATCGTCGAAATGGTGGGTGATCTGGATGATGGTCGTCCCGGTCAGCTTCCTGATGCGGGAGAGCTCGGTCCGCAGCCGCTCCCGCGTGCGGCGGTCGAGCGCACTCATGGGCTCGTCGAGGAGGAGGACCTCCGGCTCGAGGACCAGGGCGCGTGCCAGTGCGACACGCTGCTGCTCCCCGCCCGAGAGCGAACCGGGGTGCCTCCGGAGGAGGTGCTGTATCTCGAGCATGGAGCAGGCACCTTCCAGCATCCTGGCCTGTTCGGCCATCGGGACGCCCTTCCGCCTCAAACCGAACAGGATATTCTCCTGGACGCTGAGATGGGGAAAGAGCATGTAGTCCTGGTAGACCATCCCGATGTTCCGCAGCCGGGGTTCCATCGAGGTGATCTCCCGGCCGCGGAGGAAGATCTTCCCCGAGTCGGGGGAATGGATCCCGGCGATGGTCTCGAGCAGCACCGTTTTGCCTGCACCGGTCGGCCCGAGGATGACGAAGTATTCGTTTTCGCGCACCTCGAGCGACACGTCCCTGACCGAGAACCCGCCGAGGGTGATGGAGAGAGACTCGATGCGCAGCATTCCCCTCGAGCCACCTAGTAGACGATCGCTCCCCGGTCGAGGTATTCCACTGCGCACAGGGTCACGAGCGAGATAAGGATCAGGATGGTCGCGGCCGCAACAGCGAGGTCCAGGTCCCCCGTCGATATGTTGAGGTAGAGCGCTATCGGCAGCGTCTCTGTCCGCAATGTCGTTGCGCCGGCAACCATCAGGACCGCGCCGAACTCACCCATGGCCTTCGACCAGGTGATCACCGTCCCGGCGAGTATGCCCGGCTTTGCCATCGGCAGGGTCACGTGGAGAAACGCCCCGGTGTCCGTGGACCCGAGCGTCTTTGCAACGTATTCGTACCGTGGGTTGATCGTGGAGAACGCAGACCGCAGGATCCGGATCATGTAGGGGATGTTCACGAACACTTCTGCCACGATAATACCGAGCGGAGTGAAAATGACCATGAACCCGGCCTGCTCGAGGGCTTTTCCCCAGGGAGTCGTTCCGAAAAAGAGCAGGAGGGCGATTCCCGCGACAAGCGGGGGGAGTGTGAGTGGGAGCGCCAGTGCAAGGGACGCGACCCTTTTTCCCGCGAACTCGTAGCGGGCAAGCGCATATGCGACGGGGATGGCGAGCACAATGCAGATGGCGGTGGATATCACGCTCGTCGCGAGGCTGAGTACAATTGCGAACTGGATCTCGGGGCTCGCAAGGTTCGCCAGGAGCGCCGGGAGGGGTGAGTACAATACAAGGCCTGCGAGGATGGCGCCGATGCCGATGAAGGCAAAGTAGGTGAGAAATAGGGATATCTTTCTCATCAGCGCGGTCCCGGGAAAGTGCGCGGCTGCGGTCCGCCGCGATCGGTATCCTGGTCGGAAAAGAGGCTCGCCCTCCGGATCTCCTCGATGTGCTGGGCCGAGACCCAGCCCGTGGAGGCATCGGGGATGCTGTCGAATGCCGGGATATAGGGCTTGATATCCAGGACGGGCGTCCCGTCGAGGAGGTCGATGCCACTTACGTACAAGGTCCCTCCTGAAACCCTCTCCAGTGCAACGGGAGAGATCCCGATCGGGTTGGGCCGGTTGAAGTGGCGGGTGGAAAAGATGCCGTGGGGGCTCTCCCCGTCCACGAGAGGGGGCTCAGCAAGGGCCCGCCGCTCCGCACGGTCGAAATGGTAGAGGACGATGAGATGGGAGAAACCATCGATACTCAAAAGACCCTCGCGGTATTCGGGGAAGACCTCGATCGTTCCCTTCGCCTGCGTGAAAGTGCTGTGCAGAGGGGGAGCCCCGGGAGTTCGGAACCGGGAGTGGGCGATACCGATCGGCGTGTATTCTATCGCCATGGCTCCATTCACCTCGCCTTGGCTCTCCTTCAGGGTTTCACATCCGCATAGGCCGGGTCCGGGTATTTCGGGAAACCGTGCTTCACGAAGATCGCCTTCCCCTCGTCCGATGCCACGAAATCTGCAAATTTCCTGGCACTGTCCTGGTTTTCCGAGAAGGTCGTGACACCGATGGGGATGATCAATACTTCGTTCACGCCATTGGGGATCGGTATCGCCTCCATCGTCTCGTTGTTCACCTGGTCGAGGGTGAGAATGGTGGCGTCGATCTGGCCGGTGTTCATGAAGACGGTCAGTTCGTTGATGGTCGGAGTCCTGGTGACGACGTTTCTCTCCACGGCATCGGTGATATTGAGTTTCCTGAATATCTTCGCCCCTGCTTTCCCGATGGCCGTTGCGTTGATATCGCCGAGAGCGATCTTCAGGCCGGGCCTGGAGAAGTCCTGGACCGAGGTGATGTTCTTCGGGTTTCCTTTCTGCACAGCGATGACCGGGACGTGGTAGGCGACGAGCTGATAGGGGCCCACGAGGCCCTTGTCCATCGCGCTGCTGTATTCGACAGTCGAGCCGGTGATGAAGACGTCCCCTTTCTTCGTGAGGTTCATCTGGGTGATGAGGACGCCGCTCCCTGCATAGGTGTACTGGACACCGGTGCCGTATTCGCGGGTGAACTCTTTTGCTATCTCTTCCATTGGAGCCTTGAGCCCTGCGCCGGCATAGACGAGGATGCTCGCCTGCGGGGACGCAGGAGATACCGTCGTGTCCTGGGGTGCCATGCACCCGGGCGTCACTGCACCGAGGAAGATCAGGATGCATGCGATGGCCCCGAGAGTGACCTGTGTTGCGTGTAAAATCTCTTTTCTCATGGTTAAACAGTCAAAAAATCACATGTCTTTAATTGTTTCATTCGAAAAGAATTCTCGATAAAATTACCACAATTGACCTATATGAGGATGACCTTCTGAGAAGTGACTTAACTTACAGAGAAATACGATGGGCGCGCACAATTCTCATTCATTCACCGGGAGGGAGGGTCGTCATGGCACTGAAGATCTTTGACAAGGGAAGCGATTCGAGACCGATGCTTTGCGAGTACGATGTCATCTCCATAGACGCCGGTTGGCATGGGAAAAAGAGGGTCCAGGTCTGCCGGGAGGAGCGGGTTTGCCTGGAAGTGAACGGGGTCTCCATTGCATCGTTGACGGTGAGCCCCCGCGAGCTTGCAGAATTTGCATGCGGCTACTGCATCACCGAAGGCATCGCGAGGGATATCTCGGACATCGAGGAAGTGAGGATCGAAGGGGACCGCCTCTGCGTCTCTGCGCCTGGCATCGACCCCTGCACCTTGTCCCGGCCCCGCGAGGTCCGGACATCGGGCTGCGTGGGGTTCGTGCAGGACGATCGCGAATTCGATCGGGTCCTGCCACCGGGCGCCAGGGTGACCCGCGGGGTCATTTATTCCGCAATGGAACGCTTGAACGACCACGCGGTCCTGTGGCGGGAGACTGGGGGCACCCACTGCACCGTCCTTTATGATGCCGGTGGCACGGCGGTGTCGTGCGCAGAGGATGTGGGCAGGCACAATTCCGTGGACAAGGCGATTGGAAAAGCCCTCCTGGCGGGGGCCGATCCTGGAGGGACCTTCCTCTGCTGCTCGGGGAGGATGCCCGAAGGGATGGTGAGCAAGGTCTACCATGCAGGGATCCCCGTCGTCGTCACCAACAACGCCCCCTCCGCGGCGGGCATCGACCTGGCGAGGAGGGTGAGGCTCACCCTTGCCGGGTTTGTCCGCCCGCCCAGGATGAACATTTACAGTGTCCCGGAGCGGATCCTGGTGGACTGAAAGACCCCCATGGCGGCCTGCGGTCACATGCCAATCGAATGAGAACCGCGGATGCGGTATTTATGCCAAAACCCTCATGGCGGTTTTGCATTCACATGCCATACGAATGAAAACCGCTATCGCGGTTTTCATGTCAAAACAGCCTTCGGTCCCGGCATGCCGGATTCCTTCCGGGGGTGGGCACCGTGGAAAAGGGGGTTTTCAGGGTACCTTCTCGTAATATGCCATGCTGCCGCACCCGGCGCAGTGGTCCCCCTCCATGAGGTCTTCCGGGACCTGCTCGCCGCAGGAGGGGCAGGTGACGGACTTCCATCTCTTCTTGGGTGTGACCTTCATCCGGACCCGTTCGCACGAGAGGATATCCCGTCCTGCAGCCAGGATCTCGTCCACGAGCTGCCTTTTCATGGTCGCAGGCCTGAATGCAGGGCTGTTGTCGTACCACGAAGCGAGGGTGGCGTAGCGGCTCATCTTCTTCCTGTCGATAGAGACCCGCACGCCTTCGACGCTTTCGTCTGCGGATGACGGTGTCAGGGTGATCGCAAATTTCCCGATGGGGAGGACCCTGAGCCGATGGTTTCCAATGGTCGCGTGCATGATGACCTGGGGCGGGTCCGGGAGGCATTTCGGTGTCTCGCAGGTGACGAAGATCTTGTCGCGGGGTCTTTTCCCCAGGGCCGCGAGGGCATAATCCACCATGAACACCCCGATCAGCACCCCCGGGGCGGGGTACGTATGGAAATCGATGCACTCTTGGAAGAAATCCTGGAGGTATTCCGGGAAACCGAGGGATCTCGTCTTTTCGAGCAGTTCAACGGGCGTGTATTCAGGGACGGGTTCCATGCCTTACTCTATTCGCGAAATCCCTCTTAAACCCATGATACGGGGGAACACTCAGTAGTATAATTTTATTAATTTAACACGATTGACGCGCACGAATCCGGGCGTCGTGACCCAGGATCTTTGGGTCTATCACTGTTCCTATGCGGGAAAGAGAGAAACAATCGCTATTCATTCAGCGAATTTTACGATTCAATTGAAAAAGGAACGATATTTTCACTCTATTGTGCAGATAAATTTAATTTAGTTAATTTTATCTTTGGATACCGTGTATTCCGATCTGTCAGGGAATTTGATGCGCTTGTCCTGCATGACGACCTGCTTTATCGTGGATTGGATTGCCAAGGCTGGAAGGAGTATGGACGGGACGATTCAGATTCAGTCTCCACGCAGCGACCTGACTCTACGAAATATTTCAAAAAGCACAGTACGCAACAGGCGGTCCGAATGAAAATCCTGTCTTTCCTACGAGGAGAGGGATCTGTAAAGGAGAAGGAGATTGCAACAATGGCAAAAACATCTGAACCAATCATAAAGTACGTTCCCACCACGTGCCCCTACTGCGGCGTAGGGTGCAGCCTGTACCTGGTCGTGAACGGTGGAAAGGTGGTCGGGGTAGAGCCCGACAAGAGGAGCCCCATTAACGAGGGGAAGCTCTGCCCGAAGGGAATGACCTGCTGGGAGCCTGTCCACAGCCCCGACCGGCTGACCAAGCCGAAGATCAAGAAGAACGGCAAGTTCGTGGACGCGACCTGGGACGAGGCTATCGACCTGATAGCAAAGAAGTTCAAGGAAATCTCTGACAAGAACGGCCCGAAAGCCCTCGGCTTCCAGAGCTCGTGCCGTACCGTGAACGAGGACTGCTACGCGCTCCAGAAGTTCGCCCGGGTCGGTTTCCTCACGAACAACGTCGACAACTGTGCCCGTATCTGCCACGGCCCCTCGGTCGCAGGGCTCTCGCTCTCGTTCGGGTCCGGTGCGGCGACCAACCCGTTCGAGGACGTCCTCAACTCGGACCTCATCGTCATGTGGGGCTCCAATGCGTTCGAGGCCCACCCGCTCGCTGCCCGCCGCGTCATCCAGGCCAAGAAGAAGGGCATCCCGGTCATCGTCCTGGACCCCAGGTACAGCGCTACCGCACGCCTCGGGGACGAGTGGATCCGGTTCAACCCATCGACCCACATCGCGCTCGCGAACTCCATCATGTACTGGATCATCAAGGAGGGGCTCGAGAACAAGGCGTTCATTGCGGAGCGCACCAAGGGGTTCGACGACCTCAAGAAGACCGTCGAGAAGTATGCCGATGCCGAGGAAATCCACGGCGTCCCGCTCGAGAAGGTCAAGGACTTCGCCCGCAAGTACGCGAAAGCGAAGAACGCCGTGATCATCTACTGCCTTGGCATCACCGAGCTGACGACGGGTACCGACAACGTCCGTTCGATGGGCAACCTCGCGCTCCTGACCGGGAACGTTGGCCGCCCCGGTGTCGGCGTCAACCCGCTCCGCGGCCAGAACAACGTGCAGGGTGCCTGCGATATGGGTGCATACCCGAACGTCTACTCCGGGTACCAGTCCTGCCTCGTTCCCGAAAACAGCGCGAAGATGGAGAAGGCGTGGGGCCTGAAGGAAGGGTCCCTACCCAACTGGTACGGCTCGACGCTGACCGAGCAGATCAACGAGGCCGGGAACCCGATCAAGGCGATGTACTTCATGGGGCTGAACCCCGTGGTCTCGTACCCGGACTCGAACCATGTCATGAGGCAGCTCGAGAAGCTCGACTTCTGCGTCATGCAGGACATCTTCTGGAACGAGAGCTGCGAGTACGCGGATGTCGTCCTGCCAGGGACGTGCTTTGCAGAGAAGGACGGGACATTCACCAGCGGCGAGCGGCGCGTCAACCGTGTCCGGAAGGCCGTCGATGGTCCCGGCGAGGCGAAGTACGACTGGGAGATCATCGCGATGATCGCGAAGAAGATGGGCCTGAAAGGCTTCGACTGGAAGAGCGCCAAGGACGTCTGGGACGACATGCGGGCATGCACACCAAACATGTTCGGCGTGACCTACGAGAAGATGGAGAAACCCGAGTCGGTCCACTGGCCCTGCCCGGCGATCGACCACCCGGGGACACCGATCCTCCACGTCGGGAAGTTCTCTTCGGCGGATGGCAAGGGCACCATGTTCGGCCTGGAATACCGCCCGCCGGCAGAAGTGGCTGACGCTGAGTACCCGTTCACGCTGATGACCGGGCGCCTCATCTTCCACTACCACACCAGGACACAGACAGACCGCGCCAAGGAGCTGCACTACGAGGTACCGGAGTCGTACATCCAGATCAACACCCTCGATGCGAAGAAACTGGGGATCAAGGAGAACGAGAAGATCAAGGTATCGAGCCGGCGCGGTCAGATCGAGACCCGTGCACGCATCTCCGATGACGTCCCACCTGGCGTCACGTACATGACCATGCACTTCCACAAGGGTGCAAACACCCTGACCAACACCGCGCTCGACCCGCTCTCCAAGATGCCGGAGCTGAAACACTGTGCGGTGAAGATTGAAAAGATCGCGGGGGCGGCGTAAATGGCGAAGAAAGGCGATATGCTCTATGCATGGACCAACGATTCCGACCTCGCGAAGAAGGCGGAATGCGGCGGAGCGGTGACAGAGCTGCTCAAGTATGCACTCGAGAGCAAGACTGTCGACGCAGTGCTTGCCGTGACCCGGGGGGTTGACCTGTACGAAGCGGTCCCGGTCATCGTGACCAACCCCAAAGACCTCGACAATTGTGCCGGGTCGCTCCACTGCGGGACCATCCTCCTCTCGAAGCTGGTAATGGAATACGCGCCGGATATTGCCGGGAAAAAGATCGGGATGGTCGTCAAGGGCTGCGACATGATGGGGGTCCTCGAGCTTGCAAAGCGCAATCTCGTCAACCTCGATAACATCGTCATGATCGGTGTCAACTGCGGTGGATCGGTCAGCCCGGTCGCCGCACGGAAGATGATCAGGGAGAAGTTCGGCGTCGACCCGGACAAGGTCACCAAGGAGGAGATCGACCGCGGCCAGTTCATCATCGAGTACGAGGGCGGCCACAAGGGAATCAAGATGGACGACCTCGAGGACGAGGGGTACGGCCGCCGCAGCAACTGCCGCCGCTGCAAGGTGAAGATCCCCCGGCAGGCGGATATTGCCTGCGGGAACTGGGGAGTCATCGGCGACAAGGCCGGGAAGGCGACCTTTGTCGAGGTCTGCAGTGACAGAGGAGCAGCCCTCCTGACGAAGGCAGTCGATGCAAAGAAGCTGTCCACGGAGCCTGCCGACCCCAAGGGCATCGAGCTCAGGGCCAAGACCGAGAAGTCGATGCTCAAGCTCGGCGACAAGTGGAGGGAACGCGACTTCTCTGCGCTCGCCCCCCGCCTGTGGGAAACCATTGGCGCGGAGACCGCCCGGTGCATGAAGTGCTACGCGTGCATCGACCACTGCCCGGTATGCGTCACCCGGCCCGACAGGTTCGAACAGCCCGCTCTGATGGTCCGCCCGGGTTTTGTCCCGGCAGACCCGATGTTCCACCTCCGGCGGTTTGCGCACATCTCCGATTCCTGCATCAACTGCGGGCAGTGCGAAGAATGCTGCCCCTCCGAGATACCGCTCGCGCTCTTCTCGCACGCGATCCGCACGGAGGCAGACAAGTTCTTCGAGCCGAAACTCGGAAAGCCGGTCTATACCAATTAACACCTTTTTTTCTCACCCCCCTTTGCATTGGTTTTCCCCTGGCAATGCAGCCACCTGGAACGTGGCGTGGCTTACCCACCAGTATTCCGCAAAAACTGGAAATAAATAAGTACTTTTATCAACACGTTTGCCGAAGTCTTTGAACATATCCAATCTGGGATAATAATCTCCTTTGGATGGTGCACAGTCTTTAAATTCCTGGAGTAAACGACATGAGTGATGGAAAGTCATCGAAGATGAGATACGTGCAGACCACCTGCCCGTATTGCGGAGTCGGATGCACTCTGAACCTGGTGGTGAACGATGGAAAGCTGGTTGGTGTAGAGCCCTATCGCCGCAGCCCGATCAACGAGGGGAAGCTCTGCCCGAAGGGCATGACATGCCACGAATTCGTGCACAGCCCGGACCGCCTCACGAAGCCCCTCATCAAGAAGGACGGCGAATTCGTGGAGGCAAGCTGGGACGAAGCCCTCGACCTGGTGGCAAAGAAACTCAGAGAGACCTCCGATAAGTACGGGCCGAAGTCCCTCGGGTTCCAGGTCTCCTGCCGCACGCCGAACGAGGAATGCTACATCATGCAGAAAATCGCCCGAGTAGGGTTCCTCACGAACAACGTGGACAACTGCGCCAGGATCTGCCATGGGCCGTCGGTCGCCGGGCTCTCCCTCTCCTTCGGGTCCGGGGCGGCCACGAACCCGTTCGAGGATGTCCTCAACTCGAACCTCCTCCTCGTGTGGGGATCGAATGCAGTGGAGGCCCACCCGCTCGTGGGGCGCCGCATCGCACAGGCGAAGCTGAAAGGGATCCCGATCATCGTGATCGACCCGCGTTACTCGCCCACTGCAAGGCTGGCCGACGACTGGGTACGGTTCAACCCCTCGACCCATATAGCCCTCGCGAACTCCATGATGTACTGGATCATCAAGGAAGGCAAGCACGACAAGGAGTTCATCGAGAAGCGCACCAAGGGCTTCGATGACCTCAAGAAGATGGTCGAGAAGTACGCGGACGTGGAGAACATCACGGGTGTCCCCACCGAGAAGGTGAGGGAGATTGCGCTCAAGTACGCGGAGGCGAAGAACGCGGTCATCATCTACTGCCTCGGCATCACCGAGCTGACCACCGGGACCGACAACGTCCGCTCGATGGGCAACCTCGCCATGCTCACGGGGAACATCGGGAGGCCCGGCGTCGGCGTCAACCCGCTCCGTGGCCAGAACAACGTGCAGGGCGCCTGCGACATGGGTGCGTACCCGAACGTGTATTCAGGGTACCAGAAATGCGAGGACCCGGCGGCGAGGAAGAAGATGGAGACCGCGTGGGGCCTGAAAGAGGGGTCGCTCCCGGACTGGTACGGGTCCACCCTCACCGAGCAGATCAACGAATGCGGGGACCCGATCAAGGCCATGTACATCTTTGCCCTCAACCCGGTGGTCTCCTATCCCGACTCGAACCACGTGAAGCGGTCGCTCGAGAAACTGGACTTCCTCGTGGTGCAGGATATCTTCTGGACCGAGACCTGCGAATACGCAGACGTCGTCCTTCCCGGGGCGAGTTTTGCCGAGAAAGACGGGACGTTCACGAGCGGGGAACGGCGCATCAACCGCGTGCGGAAAGCAGTCGATCCGCCCGGGGACGCCAAGGAGGACTGGGAGATATTTGTCCTGCTGGCACAGAAGCTCGGCCTCAAGGGGTTCGACTTCAAGTCCCCCCAGGAAATCTGGGACGACATGAGAAAAGTCACTCCCTCGATGGCGGGATGCAGCTATGCACGGCTGGAAAAGCCGGAATCGCTCCACTGGCCCTGCCCCACCGAAGAGCACCCGGGGACTCCGATCCTCCATGTCGATAAGTTCTCCGCCCCGGATGGGCTGGGTACGTTCTTCGGCCTCGAGTACAGGCCCCCGGCAGAGGTCGCGGACGCAGAGTACCCGTTCACGCTCATGACGGGACGCCTCATCTTCCACTACCACACCCGGACCCAGACTGACAGGGCCAGGATCCTGCACTACGAAGTCCCCGAGAACTACGTCCAGATCAACACGGAGGATGCAAAGAGACTCAATATCGTCAGAGGCGAGAAGGTCAAGGTCCGCAGCCGCAGGGGAGAATCGATCGCAGTGGCCCGTGTCACGGACGAGGTCGGGCCCGGGGTGCTGTTCATGGCCATGCACTTCCCGGAGGGCGCCAACGCGCTCACGAACACGGCCCTCGACCCGCTCTCTAAGATGCCGGAACTGAAGCACTGTGCTGTCACAGTGGAAAAGATCAAGGAGGGGAACTAGACCATGGTCAAGAAAGGCGACATGTTCTATGCCTGGACAAGTGATGCCAAGCTGGCCGAGAAGGCCGAATGCGGGGGGGCAGTGACACAGCTCCTGAAGTTCGCCCTGGAGAGCAAAGCCGTGGACGCAGTGCTTGCAGTCAGGAAGGGGCAGGACCTCTACGACGCTGTCCCGGTCATCGTCACCGACCCGAAGGAGCTGGACCAGACGGCGGGTTCGCTGCACTGCGGGACCCTTCTCCTCTCCAAGCTCGTCAAGAAATACCTCGATGGGTCGAACAACACGAGGATGGCGATGACCGTTAAGGGATGCGATGCCATGGCGCTCTACGAGCTGGCCAAGCGCAACCAGGTCAACCTCGACAACATCCTGATGATCGGCGTCAACTGCGGCGGTTCGGTCAGCCCGGTGACCGCCCGGAAGATGATCAAGGAGAAGTTCGGTGTGGACCCGGACAAGGTCACCAAGGAGGAGATCGACCGCGGCCAGTTCATCATCGAGTACGAGGGCGGCCACAAGGGAATCAAGATGGACGACCTCGAGGACGAGGGGTACGGCCGCAGGGGGAACTGCAGGCGGTGCAAGACGAAAGTCCCGAGGCAGGCGGACCTTGCGTGCGGGAACTGGGGAGTCATCGGCGACAAGGCCGGCAAGGCGACCTTCGTCGAGGTCTGCAGCGAGAAGGGAGCAGGGCTCCTCGATGCTGCCATGCGTGCAGGGGTCCTGAAGACCGAGGCGCCCGACCCGAAAGCGCTGGAAATGCGCTCGAAAGTCGAGGGATCCATGCTCAAGCTCGGTGACAAGTGGCGGAAGAAGGATTTCGAGGCACTCGGCACTGGCCGCGACCGCCTCAAGAAGATCAGGGAAGCCACGTCCCGCTGCATAAAATGCTACGCCTGCATCGAGCACTGCCCTATCTGCTACTGCGTGGAGTGCAGCACGAAGAAGCCCTACTTCGTGCCCCCCGGCGAACTCCCGGTCAGTTTCATGTTCCACCTCATCCGGTTCGCACATATCGCGGATTCATGCGTAAATTGCGGCCAGTGCGAGGAGAACTGCCCGATGGAGATCCCGAACTCGCTCTTCATGCATGCCAACCAGGTCGACCTGGAGAAGATGTTCGGCCATGTGCCCGGAAAGGACATGTCCCTGCCGATCCTCGCCCTTGTCGAGGAGAAGGAAGAGAGGGAGAGACTCGCCGCGACAGGGAGCGACCAGATATTTGATATATTCAAGTGAAACAGCGTCTCCCGGGGAACCCCGCCCGGGGCGCCCTTCTTTTTTAGGCGGCGGGATGCATCGCATGTGGTGGCGTGTGGGCGGACAGCCCCCATTAGCACCCAATTGCTCACTCGAAGGAGCGATATAACTCTCTTTTACGTTTTCGCATCTTCGCGATGAAGCAGCTTTTTCAGGGCGAGCGCCACCTCGTCCCTGACACTCTTGTCAGGGTCATTTTCCAGTGCACGGAGCGGTTCGGCAGCCGAGGCGTCACCGAGCATGCCGAGGGCCCGGGCAGCGTGTCTCCTCACCTGTGCAATACCGTCCTTGAGTGCCTCGATCAGGGCCGGGACTGCCCGCATGTCCCCCAACCGGCCCAGCCCGGTCGCAGCGCCGATGCGGAGCCATTTCTCCGGGGACCTGAGTGCCAGGAGGAGGGGCTCGAACGCCCTGTCGTCACCGATCTCCCCGAGGGACTTGGCCGCTATCCACGACACGTCCACGAAAGGGTCGGAGAGTGCCTCGATCAGGGCCGGGACTGCGGAACCATCCCCGATCTCACCCAGTTGACCGGCAGCCTTCCACCGGTCGTCGAGGTGCGGGCTCTTGAGAGTGCCGATGAGATCCCGGACCCTCCTCCTTCGGGCGTTCTCCTCTGCCTCTTTCACCGCGCGTTCCGTCACTTCCGTTTCAGACATCCCACTCATTCCCAGGGCAGGGATTTGGGACTGGTCCATATAAGCGTTGCGGGAAGGGGCCTCCTGCAGTGAAACGAGTGTGTACCTGGGGGCCACGCCATCGGAAAAGTGGAAATTGCGGCTCCCGGCAAAGACCAGGCACGCTTTTCCGGGCCACCGGGTCAGGGCCGCACTGCTGCGGAGACGTCCAGGCCGATATCCAGGTTCCTGACGCTGTGGGTGAGCGCCCCGATGCTGATGACAGAGACGCCCCCGATTGCGAACTCGCAGATGTTCTCTGCGGTAATTCTCCCGGAGACCTCGACGAGGGGGAGTTGCGGGAGCCCGGCATCCTCGAGCAGCCGGAGCGTCTCCCTGACGAGCACGGGGTCCATGTTGTCGAGGAGGAGCATGTCGGCGCCGGCTCGTGCCGCACGTACCGCCATCTCCGGGGTCTCGACCTCGACTTCGACCTTCCTGTAGCAGGAGTGGGCCTTCGCCCGTGCAATTGCCGTCTCCAGGGGGACGAGGGCGAGGTGGTTGTCCTTGATGAGGATCCCGTCCGAGAGCGTCAGCCGGTGGGGGTCGCCACCCCCGAGAAAGACGGCCTTCTTGTCCAGCAGGCGGAGCCCGGGACACGTCTTTCGTGTCGATGCGACACGCGCCCCCGGCAGTTCCCGGTCGAGCATGCCCTGCAGGTCCCGTGTCATCGTCGCGATCCCGCTCATCCGTCCCATGATGTTGAGAGCGGTCCTCTCCACGAGGAGGATGGGCTGGGCAGGTCCTTCGAGTTCTGCGAGCACGGCCCCTGGCACGACGCGGGCGCCGTCTTCGACGAGGGCCGAGAACGCGACGCCAAAGGCTGAAAAGAGTTCACAGGCCTCCTCGAGCCCGGCGATGACCCCTCCCTCGCGTGCCAATATCCGGGCCGTGCACCACTCGCCTGAAAGGACGGAGCCCGACGTGATGTCCCCGGAGGGAGCGTCCTCCTCGAGGAAGGAGAGGAGGAGACTGCGGGGGAGGTGAAAGGGGCCGGTCACCGCCCGGCCTCCAGCATCCTCTGTATCGCACCACGCGCGTTTTCCATGGTCTCTCCCGGGAGGACGACCTCATACCGCTCCTGCTCGAGCGAGAGGAGGAGGTCCCGGAGCGTTGTCTTCTTCATGTCCCTGCAGACGGCATCGTCCCTGACATGCACGACCTGGTCCGGGTAGAGCCTCCGCAACCGGTACCCCATCTCCCTTTCTGTCAGGACGGTCCACCCCCTGCCGGGCGGCTGCCCCCTGAGGATCTGCACCATCCCGCCCGTCGAAGCGACGTGGTCCGAGGCCTCCTGGACCTCGGGGCGGCACTCGGGGTGGCAGATGACGGTGTCGCCCCTCTCCCGCCCGGAAAAGACGTCCTGCCTCGTGAAGTCCTGGTGGACGTAGCAGTGCCCTCCCGGGGGGACCGCGATGATCCTCTTTTCCGGCACCTGCGACTGGACATACGCCGCAAGGTTTGCATCGGGCGCGACGATCACCTCGGGCGCATCGAGGGACCTCACGATGCCGACGGCATTTGCAGAGGTGCAGACAACGTCCGCGAGGGCCTTGCATGCCGCCGTGCTGTTGATGTAGAGGACGACCGCCGCCCCGGGATGATCGGCCCTCGCCCGGGCAAGCATCCCGGGTGTGAGCTGGTCGGCGAGTGGGCACGTCGCCTCCCTGACAGGGACGAGGACCTTTTTCCCGGGATTGAGGATCTTCGCCGTCTCGGCCATGAAGAGGACACCGCAGAAGACCACGAGGGGTTTTGTCGCGCTCTCGGCCATCCGCGCGAGTTCGAGGCTGTCGCCAACGAAATCCGCCACGTCCTGGATCTCGGGCCTCTGGTAGTTATGGGCGAGGACAAGGGCGTCCTTCTCTTCCTTCAAGGCGCATATCCTATCCCCCGTCTTCATGTCCCGACCACCAGGGGGCTGTCAAGGTTCCGGAGGAGGGTGAGGATTGAAAGCGCTGCCAGGTAACTGGTCGCAGGGTTGTCCGGGCTCGGGACGTTGCTCACCCGGATGTAGATCTCCCCGAACTCGCCCTCGGCCTCGATCTCGTGGACGTTCCGCGACACGGACGGGTCTGCATAGAGTTCGACATCCGCGTCGCGGCCAGCCGCGAGGCTGAGGGCGATGGAGACGTTCACGTTGCGGGGGAACTCCTTGATGCACTCGTGTGCCTTGCCCTGGAAGACCAGCTGCCGGGCCGTGGCCTGTATCCCGAGGGACGCGGGACTCTTGGTAGTCCGAAGGAGGAGCCGCCGGAAAGGAGATATCTGGCCTACCTTGAGGTTGTCCAGGCCGGTCACCGCGCCGCTCGGGACGTAGACCCTGCGCCCGTTCTCCCGGGCGGTTTCGACGAGGTTGGAGAGAAAAACAGGGTCTGCGAGGGCCCCGACCGAGAGGAGGATGAGGTGTTTTCCATTCGCGAGGGCTGCCTCTCCGTACTGCCGTGCAGCCTGGACCGAGGCCGCCTCGACAACGTAGTCGAACTCCGCGCCAACGAAGGAGTCGAAATCGCTGCAGGCAGTCCCACCCGATATCCCGGCGAGTTCCTGTGCCCTGGAGAAGACCTGGTCATACAGGGCCACAATCTGGCAGTTTTCCCGGTTTTTCGCGATGACGTGACCGATATTCCCGCAGCCCAGAAGCCCGATCCGGATCATTGTACAGACATAATGAATTCCACGGGTTAAGCATTTTCCTCCCCGGAGCGGAGAGTTCCGACCTGCAGGGAGTCCAGCAATGCCTCCCTGCTGGATCGCGGGCAGCTCCCGGGCCACGCGGGAGGTGCCGGGAAAACAACCATCATGGAGCCGGGATAAAAGGAGATCAGCGATGAACAGGGACGGTCCTGGAGATCGCAGCGGAGACCCTGCCGCCACCCCGGGGGCACTCTCCACCCTCGCGGGGGTCAGGGTTTACCTGCGCACGTTCGGGTGCACGTACAACGCCGGCGACAGCTGGAAGCTCGCCGAAATTCTCAGGGCCCAGGGCTGTAACCTCGTCAGCGACCCTGCACTTGCTGACGCGATCGTCCTCAACACCTGCACCGTCGTCGGGAAAACGGAACGAAAAGTCCTCAGGGAACTTCGTCGCCATGCCCAGCGCCCCCTGTATGTCACGGGCTGCATGCCGCTCGTCCAGGAGGAGGCAATCGGGGCCGTCTGCAGCCCTGTCACCATCCATCCCCGCGAGATCCACGACGCCTACGCGAAGGTGGGCTCCGTGCCGCACGGACCCGTGGGAGTCGTCCAGGCGTGCCGGGGCTGCCTCGGGTCGTGCACCTACTGCATCACGCGCCTGGCACGCGGTCCGCTGGAGAGCCGGAGCCTCCGGGACGTCACGCGGGAGACGGCCCGGCTGGTCGGTGCGGGCGCAGTGGAGGTGAGGCTGACCGGGCAGGACCTGGGTGCATGGGGGAGGGACACCGGGCAATCGCTGGCCGATCTCCTCCGGTCCCTGGCCGCTCTCAGTGGCCGGTTCATGGTCCGTCCCGGCATGATGAACCCCGCGACCCTGTACCCGGTCATGGATAGCATTGCAGAGGCATTCACCCTCCCGAAGGTGTTTTCGTCCCTGCACTTACCTGTCCAGTCCGGGTCAGGAACCATCCTCGGGAAGATGGGGAGGGGGTATTCACCGGACCAGGTCGTCTCCATCGTGGAGCGGTTCGAACGGGCCGCTCCCGGCTTTTTGCTGACAACCGACGTCATCTGCGGGTTTCCTGGAGAGACCGGCGGGGACTTTTCGAAGACCCTGGCCCTTCTCCGGAGGATCCGGCCAGACCGGGTCAATGTCACGCGGTATTCCCCCCGCCCCGGGACCCCCGCATCGCTGGAGAAGGACATGCCTGACCGCATCAAGAAGGAGCGGTCGCGGCGGCTCCGGACCCTTGCAGAGGAGATCGCCAGGGAGAAGAACGCCCCGTGGAAAGGCCGGACGGTCCCGGTCATGATCACCGAGAGCATCCGGCCGGGCTCCTCGATGGGCAGGACACGCGAATACCGGGGGGTCGTCCTGGAGGGGGACCTCTGCCCGGGAACGGTCCTTCCCGTCCGCCTCGTGGAGGACCGCACGTACTATTTCACAGGGGAGCCGGCATGACCGCTGGCGCCACCCCCTGCACCAGAGATTTTTGGCATGGAAACTGCATGCGCAGTTTTCATCGGAGGGGCATGGGAACGCAGGTCATCATGCGATTTTTGTATAGCACGATACGGTTTATCGTATCCCGACAGGGGGAAAAAGGAACCATTATCGCCCCTGCTGCCGACCCATCAGTGAGCACCCCGGGCAATCGGCCGCAGAACCGCAGGGGAGGGGGAGACATGCCAGAACCAGACGAGATCGAAAAGGGATACAGGAAACTCCTCGACAAGATCGAAGAGTACGACGGGAAGATCGGGGAACTGGGGGAGGAGGTCCGCTCCCGTGAAAGTGCACTGATGGCACGCATGGGGGAGATGACTGCCCCCCTCATCGGAAAGATCGGGCTCAACATGCTCATGAGGGGAAAACAGGACACGAAAGGCGAGATGTATGACACTGCCTTTTACAAGGAGAAGATGATAGTCCTCGGGAGGACCGACCCGGTACCGCACAGGCCGGACAACCCGGACAAGAAGGTCGACGACCAGTTCTGCGTCCTCGGGGAGGACGGCAGGTTCTACGAACTGATGTACAGCTCCGACGGCATCGTTGTCGACTCCTACCGAAGCCCTCTCTCTGCCGAGGATGCATTGAAACTCTACGGTCACGAGGTCATGGTCATGCTGTACCGGGCGATGAGAGACTACCTGCAGGGCGAGGAAGAACTGATCGGCGCCCTGGAAAAAGCGATCGCCTTCATCACGCAGGAAAAATAGGGGGCCCCAGGTTCATTTCCACCCGAAGATGGGGAAGATGGGTTTGAGGATGTCCTCGTCCTCGACATCATCCGGTGTCAGGACGAAGCTCTTTGCAAAAGAGTCACCTTTCTCGTTTTTGAAACTGGTGGTGACCTTCACCTTCTCTGTCACGGGAGGGACAGGAAACGACACCGCGGCATCCTCTTCGAGCACCGGGACTTCGAAGTGGAGGTCCTGCGATGCGAGCGAAACCTTTACTGAAACTGCCTTTGCATTCCCCTTGTTCCGCACCCTGATCCCCTTTGCGTCCTCCTCGACAAACACCATCACGTTCGGTTTCATCGAGGTGTCCTCCATGATGAAGAGGGACATGGCGAGCGCAATGACGAGAACAGCTCCCATCATGCAGACGTAGATATCGAAAAGGAGGTAAAGTGCAATGCAGGCGAAGAGTCCGAGCACGAGGACGATGAGCAGGTCTCTTTTCATACCATGCATGTGATACGGGATGGCTAATAAGAGAATGGGAAATGGGCCCGATGTGATTCGAACACATGACCTCCCGGTTATCAGCCGGGCGCACCACCTGGCTATGCTACGGGCCCCCGGGGCTGCCGTACAACTTCATCCTCCCTCGCTCTTATAAGTTTTGAATTCCCCTCC
>JAKPSJ010000144.1 GCA_029555345.1 Methanobacteriota archaeon
AAACACGAGAAGCCCCGGAGGTATGTCGTTCTCGATCACGAGAGGCAGGGAGACGAAATCACTCCTGACGGCCTCGACAAGTTCATGGACATCTTGCCACAGCGGGACGCTGCCCCCGATCTCTTCGCATTCCCTCGTGAACCGGATCGTCGCCAGGATCCTGTCGGCAGCCCTGCGGATTTTTTCGAGGAGAGTCGCCCTTTCCGATGCCTCGTCGGAATCCTGCAGGAGATCGAGGAGACCGGTGAGCACCATGATCTGGTTGTTGATATCGTGCCGCGTGACATTCTCCAGGAGAACGATCTTCCTGTTCGCCTGCCGGAGTGCCTCTTCTGCCCTCTTCTGCTCGGTGATGTCTTCAACGACACCGTCGAAGTACTTGACATTCCCCTTCTCGTCCCGCACTGCAACGGCCGAGACCCTGGCCCAGAAACTCTCCCCGTTCTTTCTCTTCACGCGCAGTTCCCTGCCAAAGACCCGACCCTCCCTGATGATCTCGTCAGAGAGGGCTGCCCGCTCTGCCGGGTTCTCGTACATCCCGGCCGAGCCTGATGCGAGGAGTTCATCGAGGGACCCGTACCCGTGCATGCGGGCGACGTAGGGATTGGCCAGGAGGTATTCGCCCCGGGGGCCAGGCATATTCCGGTAGAGGCCGACGGGGAGGTTCTCGATGAAACTGTGGAGCATCTCTTTGCTCTCCCTGAATTGCTCTTCGATGCGTTTCCTCTCCGTGATATCGAGGTGCGTTCCAGTCATGCGGACCGGTCTTCCTGATTCGTCCCACTCTGTTACCTTCCCCCTGTCCAGCACCCAGACCCAGTACCCGTCCTTGTGCCGCATACGTACCTCACACTCGTAAATGGGGCTCTCGCGGTTGAAGTGCCGCTGGAGTAGGGTGTCGGAGAGTTCCAGGTCGTCGGGGTGGGCAAGGCGGTACCATGTCCCGATGGTTATGGGTGCAAGTTCGTCCAGAGTCCACCCGCCAATGTCAGCCCACCTCTCGTTGACGGCGAGTTCCCCGGTCTGGACCTTCCAGTCCCACAGTCCCACCCCTGACCCCTCGATCGCGAGGGCGAGCTGTTCCTGGCTTCTCCGGAGCTCGATCTCTGCGTTCTTCCGGCTCGTGATATCGGTGACGAAACCTTCGAGGTAAAGGAGGGTCCCGCTGCCGTCGAAGACACCCCTGCTCTTCTCCCATACCCAGCGGGTCTCGCCGCTCCGCGTGATGATGGGGTACTCGTACTCGAAGACACGCCGTTCCCGCAGGTCCTCCTGGCACACCTCCCACAGGATGTCCCGGAAGTCCGGACGGACTATCTCATTGTAGGCCACTTTCGCGTTTCCGACCAGGTCACCGGGCGTGTAACCAGTCAGTCCAAGGCAGCCGTCACTGACAAACTCCATCGTCCAGTCACGGTCGTTCCTGCACCGGAAGGCAAAACCCGGCAGGTTCGAGATCAGGGTGGAGAGGAAGCGTTCCCTCTCCTTGGACTCTTCTTCCAGGTTCTTCCACTCGCTCACGTCCCGGATGGACTCGATGGCCCCGACGACCTCACCCCCCGAGTCATAGAGGGGGGAGGAGAGGAACCAGAGGTGGGCGCCCTTCCCCTCGTTGAAATGGGGGATGAAGATCTCCGAGATGAGGGTATCCCCTTCTCGCCTGATGTACGGGTACTTTGCCTCGGTACCCGGGTAGTCCGCGAGGACGAGGTCGATGAGGATGGGGCGGCGCTCACGGTAGAAGGGGATAGCATATTCGTAGCCTCCTTTCCCGAGGATCTCGGTCGCGGCAATCCCCGTCATCTTCTCCATTGCCCGGTTCCACGCGATCACGGTCCCCCGAAGGTCGATCGCGAACGTAGCGTCCGGGAGGAAGTTGAGGATATCTGCCTCCCGGCGTTCCATGTCGCGGATACTTGCCTCGATTCTCTTCTGGTGGGCGACCTTCTCAACGATGTGGCCGAGTTCGGCAAACTGGGAGGCAGGGTCTCCCCCCTTCTGGAGGTAGAAGTCGGCACCCTCGTTCAAGGCCTGGATGACGACGTCTTCCCTCCCCTTCCCGGTGAAGATGATGAAAGGCGTGTCATCACCCAGCCTCCTGAGGACCTTGAGGAACTCGATCCCGTCCATGACCGGCATCTGGTAATCTGATACGATCGCATCGTACGGAGGATTTGACTGCACCTTTTCCAGGGCCTCGCCTGCAGACGTAGCCGTATCAACTGTGAATTTCTTCTTCTTCTCGAGGTACAGCCGGACCACCTCGAGCAGTGCGGGCTCGTCGTCGACGTACAGGATGCGGTAATTGGTTGTCATCGACCCAGGGCTCTTTTTGTCTCCTGGAACAGGAGGGATGCGTAGTGATAGGATCCACACTGGAAATAAACCTCACCCCTGGTGGGGAGGCGGTACGACATGGACGCAGGCATTCCTTCGGGAAGGTTATAATTGCCGTTTAGGGATCGTTTTGCTCATCTCCCGGAATAATCCCCGCCGAACCTGCAAAAAAGATTTTCCTCCTCCTTGCCTGGCATCACAAGCAGGGCGGGCTGGGGCATACCCGGAAGTCCGGCACGATGACGCCGGAGGAACGGCACTCCGTTCATTGCGGGAGCATCTCTCGCCGGTCCTGCCATCTCGAACCATCGTGCCGCCTTTTCCTGGAAACAGCATTCAATGCCTCCAGGAGGCATGGCGATCCGGGAGCATCCCGGGGGAAAAGATGGGTTTTCCAAGTCTCCTCCGCGGCACTTCAGGCTTTGCCAAAATATTTCTTGACGTTCTCCCTGAACAGGTACCAGAGGATAACAACAGAGATGACGATCCCGAGCAGTGCACCGGCCCCTGTGCGAAAGAGGTTGACGATACCCGCGAGGAGACTGATGATGGTAACAACGACCCCTACCGTCCAGACCCACCCCCACTTCCTGAAGCAGCCGATCCCAAGAACGATCTCGATGATCCCGATGACGAGGAGGACAACCCCCAGCCCAAGTCCGATTATACCACCGATTGGCCCGGCGACAAGAGAACCGAGTACAGTAATACCAATACCGCCAAAGAGCGCCAGGAGTCCGCTGAGGATCCAGAGTATGCCGATGATCGTCACGCCGAGTGGTCTTTCTGTCATGAACGAACCTCGCCCATGTCAGGCAATAAAGGTTTGGTATCCCATGGTTGATATCTCCGCCCGCGGCAGGCAGGCTTAACCGTGGTGTTCAACGAATGGGAACAGGCTGCCGGTCCAGGGCGGTCCCTGGTCAGGACCAAAGGGCGAAATTTATCTTGATGCAGGGAAAAGAGGAAAAGAAAGACACATTATTTCAATGAGAGAGGTAGTGATGCCGAAGATTCTCGTCATCGACGACTCGGGGTTCCAGAGGAAGGTCCTTTCATCGGTCCTCGCAGGTGAAGGGTACCAGGTTGTCACAGCGGAAGATGGAGAGGTGGGGTTCGAGATGGCCCACAGCGAAGCCCCCGATCTCATCATCTGCGACCTCCTGATGCCGGGGATCGACGGGTACACCTTTTTGAAAATGGCGCGGGAGGGCGGGCTCGACACCCCCGTCCTCGTCTTCACCTCGGATATCCAGAAGTCCACCCGGGACATCTGCATGGGTCTTGGGGCATTCGACGTCCTCAACAAGCCGGTCCAAAAAGAGTCACTCGTCCCCGCGGTGGAGAGGGCAATCAGGAGCAGGGAAAGGGTATGAATGTCACCGGTGAATCCGTCGACGCGATCCGCGAACTGATCAACATCGGGGTCGGGAGAGCGGCAGGTCTCCTCAATGACATGACAGGGACCCATATCCGGCTCGAAGTCCCAGAGGTCCGGGTACTCCGGTATACCGACCTTCCGCGCGAGGACCGGCTCGTGGATGGGTCACGCCTCTCTGCCGTCACCCTGATGTTCAGGGGTCCGTTCTCGGGCATGAGCATGCTCCTCTTCCCTGATAAGAGCGCGGCTGTCCTGATCGCGGCCCTGACCGGAGAAAAGATCGAGGAGGGGGACCTCGACGCGCTGCGGATCGAGACTCTCAACGAGGTCGGGAATATTGTCAACAACGCCGTGATGGGCTCCATCACCAACGTACTTGGCGAACGCCTCGTTTACTCGATGCCCGAGTTCCGCGAGGGCAGCATCACGGACATCATGGGGGAGTCGCGTTCGGGGGCATACGACTGGGTCATTCTTGCTGTCTCCCAGTTCACGATCGAAGACCTATGGGTCGTTGGGAATATCCTGATGATATTCGAGATCGGTGCACTGGACAGGCTCCTCGAAAAGATCGGTGCGGTGACGGGCACATCGCCATGAACGCGGTCTCATCTTTCACCCAGTGCGGGAACCTCGATATCCTCCCCGCTGGTGTCATCGTCATCCGGCCAGACTACACGGTCGTATGCTGGAACAGGACTATCGAGGAATGGACGGGTATTCCGCGGGTGGATGCCGTCGGTCGCGACCTGCGTGAGATCTTCCCGTACCTCGAGGAGAAGCGGTATGCACTCCGGATCCAGCAGGTGTTCGAGGGTGGTCCTGCCGCCTTATTCTCAACCCAGTTCCATCCCCATTTCATCCCTGCTCCCCTGCCTGGCGGAGGCTCCAGGTTCCAGAGAACGACGGTCCATCCCCTCTCCGAGGGAGGCGAAACGTATGCATTCATATTCATCGACGACGTGACCGAACTCGTTGTTCAGGTCCGGGCATACCGGGAGATGAGGGACCGGGCTCTCCGCGAGATCGATGAACGGAAGCAGAAAGAGGCTGCACTCGAAGAGAGCGAGGCCTGGTTCCGGGAGATCTTCGACTCGGTAAACGATGCCATCCACATCCACGAACTCCGGGAGGACGGCCTTCCGGGACGGTTCATCGATGTGAACGCGGTTGCCTCCCGGATGCTTGGATATGGCAGGGAGGAACTCCTCGTGATGACTCCCCTCGACCTCGTCTGTGGGGAGCACAGCCGGCCACTCGAGCAGATCGGGCGGGAGATCCTGGAGACAGGCCAGGCGATCTTCGAGACCGAGCACAGGAAAAAAGGCGGCGACTCGGTCCCTGTCGAGATCCATGCCCACCGTGCCACGATCCGGGAAAACGACGTCGTCGTCTCCATCGTGAGGGATATCTCGCAGCGCAGGAGATCCGAAGAGGCGCTTGCCGCTGCGAACAGGAAGCTCAACCTGCTCTCCACCATCACCCGCCACGATATCCTCAACCAGGTAATGGCACTGAAGATCATCGCGGATCTCCTCGAGATGGAGAGAGATCCTGCAGTAATGGCTGGATACATCGAGAAGATGAGGTTCGTAACCGACACCATAGAGGAACAGGTAAATTTCACTAGGGACTACCAGGAGATCGGTGTCCGGGATGCGACCTGGCAAAACATCGCGGAAACTGTCCGGAAAGTCACGGAAGGGCTTTCCCATCCGGGGGTCGGGATTGTCACCGCGACAGGCGACATCGAGGTCTTTGCAGACCCCCTCTTCGAGAAGGTGATCTACAACCTCCTCGACAATGCGCTCAGGTACGGGGGCCCATCCCTCTCGGGGATCCGTGTATCCCTGGCAACCGAGGGGGACCGGCTCCTCATCGCCGTCGAGGACGACGGTGCCGGCATCCCGGCTGCGGACAAGAAGAACCTGTTCCAGCGTGGCTTTGGGAAACACAGCGGTCTTGGCCTCTTCCTGTCAAGGGAGATACTCGCCATCACCGGCATGGCCATCCGGGAGACCGGGGAGCCGGGGAGGGGTGCCCGGTTCGAGATACTCGTCCCGGCAGGGAAGTTCCGTGGTAACAGCGTTCCTGGTGTCACAAGAGAATAGCCAGCTTGCGTGCCCTTACCAGGTCTCTTCCTGTCCAGGCCCGGGAACGAGCGGAACAGTCACTGCCGGCCGGTAGTTCGTCACGATTATCTCACTGACACCTCCGCGCCCTGACCCGTCGGAGTTGATCATACGCCGGGCAGGGACGCGTTCGATGTGAAACCCTGCATAAAGCCGGTCGAAGAAATCATCGCCCGGGTCCGTGTTCCGCGGGTCCGAGTTGGAGAGCATCAGGAGCGAACCCCTCGAATCGCAGAAAGAGAAGAGACGGGAGAGACGCTCCTGCTCGGCCTCTCCGAACCCGTTCTGCGAGTACGCCGTGAAACTTGCGGTCCTGCTGATCGGGCGATAGGGCGGGTCGAAGTAGGCAAAGGAATCCGCCGTGATATAAGGAAGCGACTCTGCGAAGTCGCCGGAGTGGATGTACGTATTCTGCAGGACTTCTGCGTCGCGCCTGAGTAGCGGTTCGTTGAGGATCGTGGGGTTTTTGTACCGCCCGAACGGGACATTGAATTCCCCCTTCGAGTTGACCCTGAAGAGGCCGTTGTAGCACGTCCGGTTCAGGAAGATCAGCTGGGCGGCACGCTCGACCCACGAGGTGTGGAAGGCTGAATACGATATATTTTTCCTGGTCCTGTTGAACTCGGTGCGGACCTCGCAGTAGTGCTCCCTCCGGGCATGGTCATCACGTGCAAGGAATTCATCGCCGAGCCCCCGCAGGACCTCGATCAGTTCGTCAACCCGGTCCCTGACAACCGTGTAGGCAAGGAACAGTTCCTCGTTCACATCGAAGATGTGGCACTCCCGGAAGGGGAAACGTCCGTTGAAGTGAAAGTAGACTGCCCCTCCCCCGACGAATGGCTCCACGTACACGGGGACCTCTCCCCTGCGCACCTTCCGAGGGACCCTCTCTGTCAGCGCGGGGAGCAACTGGGTCTTTCCTCCAGCCCACTTGAGGAACGGTCGCGGGGTCGGATCTCTCATGACGATCTCACTTCCAACGTGTGAGACCTCTCCTGCTATCAGTGTGATGGTTTGATCTTTCTCATTCTCCTCGTACTCCATCGCCCGAAAAAACTATTGCTGAAGAGTCCAGATCCCCGACTCATGGGAAGATCGCTCACTGACCGGGTCGCCGTCGTAGAGGGGGACATAACTGCACAGCATGTCGATGCGATCGTCAATGCCGCGAACGAGAGCCTTCTTGGCGGAGGAGGCGTCGACGGGGCGATCCACCGGGCCGCAGGTCCCGGCCTCCCCGGGGAGTGCAGGCGGCTCGGTGGCTGTAAAACGGGTGAAGCGAAGATCACGGCTGGTTACAACCTCCCTGCCCGGTTCGTCATCCACACTGTCGGTCCCAGGTGGAGAGGTGGCGATCACGGCGAGGACGCCCTGCTTGCTTCATGCTACACCAGCTCCCTCCGGCTCGCGGAGGAACACGGGGTCCGGACGATCGCGTTTCCCGCGATCAGCACCGGGGCATTCGGTTTTCCCCTCCCGAGGGCCGCCGCGATTGCCGTGCGGACGGTCTTCGATCACCTCTCCCGTTCAGATGCGATCAGCCAGGTCACCTTCGTATGCCACGGAGAACGCGCTTTTCTCCTGTTCAAAGATGCTGTCGATGAACTGGCGGGAGAGTGCACACGGACAGCAGGTCGCGGCGGCAACTGTACGGGCCTGCAGGGAGACGTGCAGGAAGCGGTTCGCGAGCAGGTCCGGGCCCAGGTCCAGGTGATCGAGATCGTTTACGGGATCCGTTTCGTAGAGGGGGAACGACTGACCGGAGAGATCGCATCGAAATGCAGTGACAGGGAGTGTGCAGACATCGCCACGTCGGCTCTCAACAGCTGGGTCGCCTTATCAGGGGCGAGCGGGGACGTCGAGGTCCCGCCCGAAGTGCTCGCCCGCATCCTGGACAGGGCCTCGAAAAGGGCGGCCCACCAAAACGATACCGGGCAGGGTGGGGAGGGTACATGTCCCTGATCCCCTCCTTTTATCCCATTTCATGACGAAAAAGAGAGGGCATACGGGTGATGCAAATGCCAAAGACCGCATATCAAAAGTACGTTGTCCTCGGTATCCTGGAAATCCGCCCCATGGCCGGAAGCGAGATGAAGAGGTGCATCAGGGAATATTTCTGCAACGGACTGGAGGTAGACGAGAACGCCGTCTCTCCTGCACTCCGGGCCCTGGCTGCGGAGGGCCTCGTGAGCAGGGAAGTGCACCAGGAGAAGGCAGGCAGGGCGAGGAACGTGTATTCCCTGACATCGAGGGGAGAACAGGAATTGAAGCGTTGGCTGCATTCCCCCGAAGAAAAGGACCGTGACTTACTTCTGAAGTGCGTATTTGGGTATGGCATTCCCCCCGGAACCATGAAAGAGAAGATACGTGCATTCCGCACCCGGTGCGAGGCAGAGGTCACGTCGATCGAGACGAAGGAGAGCCGTATCGCATCGCTCCCCGATACGGCGATTGAGAAGCCATTCCTGCGGTCCGTCGCCCGTTTCGAGCTCATGAAATACATCGCACACCTCGACTGGGCACAGGAGACGCTCTCGATGCTCGAGACTCTCGAGGTGCCTGGACGCGAGGCGTGACGCTGAGAGTGCGGTCTTTCCTCCCCTTCTCCTCACCCGGCCCCGGGTCCCTGTATCACCATCGAGACCCTCTTAAAAGGCGTCGTTCCCGGGATGGCATGGGGGTGCTTGCCGGCGGGTAACAGGCGACGTCCCCCTTTGCAAGTACCCGCCCACGACGGTATTCTCCGACACTTTCGCCAGTGTACCGGTCACCTCTCCGTCTCTTCCCGCCTTGGCTTCCCGCCGTACCGGAGTGCGCCCGCGACGGGGCAGGCATCCATGCACCTATGGCAGAGGTAGCATTCGCCCTTCGAGTCCTCCTTCCCCGCCTCGCTGGTCGGGCAGGCCTTCTCGCACTTCCCGCAATCGATGCAGGCATCGGTCCGGCGGATCTTCCACAGGGCCGGCGTTGCAACGACCTGGAATATTGCACCGACAGGGCAGACGAACCGGCAGAACGGGCGGTAGAAGAAGAGCGAGACAACGACCAGGCACGAGAAAACAACGAACCCTGCGGAAAAAGTCAGGGTGAAGAACTGCCGTATCCCGAAGAAGTGCAGGACCGGGAGAGAGAGTGCAAGTCCGCACCAGAGGATGAACAGGAAAACAAGTCCCCGGGCGATGACAGAAAGCGGCTTCCACGGGAGCCGTAATTTCGGCGCCGGTACCAGGGACGCGACTTCCTGTACCGCTCCGATCGGGCAGAGGTAACTACAGAAGTGCCTGCCGAAGAGAGCCGCCAGGAGAAAGAAGAGGGCCATGCCCGAGGCTGCCCCGAGGAGCCCCGCACCCGCACGGAACCCGGCATTCGCGACAAGCTCCTGGAACATATAGGGAAGCATGGGGGAAAAGATCGAAAAACCAAGTAGGATTGTCACTGCGAGGAGGATGTACCTGACCGTCCGGGTAAACTTCCCGGACCGCCAGAGTAACGCCCCGACTATAACGAAGAGAATACCGTAGGCAACGCCCACCATCTGGATCGTGTTTGGACCAGGACCCGGCATGATATCACCAGGTATCGATATCCCCCCTTCGTCCACATCAAGGTAATGGGTCTCGATCTGAAGAGGGGGACACCCTGTTTCCCTTCTCTCCATCCACCTTCCACGAAAAGAAGAGAACGGTGCAAATCACGGGTTTGCGATTAAACTTGCTGCTGCGGCTCGCAGTACTCGTCCTTGTAGAGCCAGTTCCGGTACAGGATCGGTGTGACGAGGGTCGTGACGAGGCTCATCATGATGATTACCACGAAGACCGCCTGCCCGATATACCCTTCTTCCAACCCTATGAGCGCAACGATCATGGCGACCTCCCCCCGGGGAGCCATCCCAAAACCGATCACGAGCGAGTCTTTGTTGCATATACCAGCGAGACGGGCGGGGATCGCACAGCCGATGACCTTCGTTGCTATGGCGACAATTGTCAGGACGACGAGGAAAGGTAACATATCGGGAGTGAGCGCCTTGATGTCCGCAGTAACGCCGAGGGAGACGAAGAAGATGGATGCAAAGATGATCTTCAAAAACTCGGCCCCCTCCTTGACGTCAAGGCTCCTTTTCAGTGTCAGCCTCTCGAACGAGATCCCGGCGATGAAGGCACCGACGATGGCAGAGAGTCCCACGAGCTCTGCGACCATCGCGTACAGGAACGCAAACGTCATGGCAAAGATGAATATGAACTCCGGGTACTTTACCACGAACTGCGTGTTGTCGAGCTTTACGAGGAACCGGCTCACCACGAATATCCCGACGGCCCCTGCCACTACGAGGAATACGATGACCTTCGCGAGGATGACCAGGATGACTGACGGGTGAAATGCCCCGGCAACGACGTCACCGGTGATCGCGAGTGCGATCAGCCCGAGCACATCGTCGATGACTGCTGCCCCGATGATAGCTTTTGCAGCATCCGTCTGGAGCTTGTTCATCTCCTGGAGAACGTTGGCCGTGATCGCAACACTGGTGGCAGTGAGGGCAGTCCCCACGAAGAGCGCGGTCTGGAACTCCATCCCTGCCCAGATTGCAGTGGCATAGCCTCCGATCCAGGGAATGACAACACCGATGAGTGCTATGAACGCGTACGCGGGCCGGACGATGTCCTCGAGCTTGAACTCGAACCCGATGACGAAGAGAAGGATGACCGTCCCGAGGTGGGCTATGCCACGGACGAACTCGTTGTAACTGACGAGGCCGAGTACGCTCGGCCCGATCAGGAGCCCGACAAGGATGATGCCCACCACGGCGGACTGGTTGATGCGCGATGCCAGGAGGTACCCGCCGAGAGCAGCAAAGAGGAGGAGGCTCACCTGGAACTCGGGGGTCGCGATAATCGCTTCCATCCCAGTCATGTTCGCGTTATCCTCGGAAAAACACTTCCCAGGTATTCCGTAACAGGAAGACTTGGAAAACCCAGCCGTTGCCTGATCGAACGGCCCTCATTTCAGTGGTCCGGGAAGAAAAGGGGGATCGCACCTGCGATCTTCTCTCCCGTCCCGGTGATAACGACCTCGTCCCCGGCCCTTATCTCGCAGGTCCCGTCAGGGTGGGGGATGATCGCCCCGTCGCGCCGGACGGCAAGAACGGTCACGCCGTACTTCTTCTTCAGGAGCATCTCCCCTAGGGTCTTCCCGGCGATGGGGGAGCCTTCCTCCACGCGTATGTTCCGCACCTCCAAGCCCGGGATATCGATGACTGGTGCAGGCGGCGGAAAAGAGCGGCTCCGTAAGAACTGGTAGCCCTCTGAACGGATCTCGTGAACGAGGCGCGAGATGACCTCGTCCGGTATGCCAAATGCCTGCATGACACGCGAGAAGATCGCAATCGACGTCTCGAACTCCTCGGGGATCACCTCGTCGGCGCCGATCTCGAGGAGGACAGGGATCTCGATGATATACCTGGTGCGGACGACCAGGAAGATCCCGGGGTTCATCTCGCGGCAGAGCCCGACGATCCGCCTCGTGGCGACAGGGTCGTTGATGGCAACGACTGCTGTCCTGGCCTGCCGGATGCCGGCATGGTCTAGAACGCCTTCTATGGTCGCATCGCCATATATGACGGGCTCGTTCTCCTCTTTTGCCTTCCGTACGGAGTCCGGGTTCATGTCGATGATCACGTACGGGATACCGCCAATGCGGGCAGCTCTTGCCAGGTTCCTGCCGTTCACACCGTACCCGATGATCACGAGGTGCCCGGACCTCCCGACCTTCTTCTCCGTTGCAACCCACTGGCACCGGCTGGGCAGCACCCTCTGGATGAACCGGTTGGAACAGACGAACAAGGCGAAAGGCTGGCTCAAAGAGATGAGGAACGGGGTCGCTGCCATGGTGATGAGGGCGATCACGAGGAAGACCTGGTAGACGTCGTGGGAGAGGATCCCTGTGTCGAGGGCACTCTTCGTGATGATAAAGGAGAACTCACCGACCTGCATGAGGGCAACCCCGGTGAGGATGATTGTCCGGAGCTGGTACCCGAGCACGAAAGGAGCTACAGACCCGGCAAGGAACTTGATGGCGAGGACGATGCAGAGGAAGAGGACGACGATATCCAGGTGCCCGAGGAGGAACCCGACATCGAGGAGCATACCGATGGAAACGAAGAAGAACGCGGTGAAGATGTCCCGGAACGGGACTATCCCGCTGATTGCCTGGTGGCTGAACTCGGACTGCGAGATGAGGAGGCCTGCAAGGAGGGCACCTATCGCGAGGGAGAGCCCTGCGAACGATGCCAGGGCTGCGATACCGAAACAGACGCAGATCACGAGGAGGAGGAAGAGCTCGTTGCTCCTGGTCCTCGCGACCTGGAAGAGGACTACAGGCATGATCCATTTTGCGGCCACGACAAGCACTGCAACGAAGAGCACGTCCTTCAAGAGCATGACGTAGATGGGTTCTCCGAGGCTACCCGCAGTCCCGGCGAGGAACGGGACTGCCATCAGCATCGGGATGGAGACGAGATCCTGGAAAATGAGGATGCCCAGCGTCAGGCTCCCATGCG
The DNA here is from genome assembly GCA_029555345.1 of Methanobacteriota archaeon. Lineage (GTDB taxonomy): Archaea > Halobacteriota > Methanomicrobia > Methanomicrobiales > Methanospirillaceae > Methanolinea_A. Next base: position 12,404 of record JAKPSJ010000144.1, read on the forward strand.
GTGTATCGAGCTCACCCCGGTCGTGCAGGATCTTCAGGACGACTGCTGTACTCGAGAGGGAGACGACGAACCCGAGAAGGATCGCTTCGTTCCAGGGACGGCCTATGACAAGGGCGACAGCCATCGCCAGGGCCGTTGCGATGGCGACCTGGATGCACCCCCCGGAGATGACCAGGCGCCTGATCTCCCATAACTGCCTGAAGGAGAACTCGAGCCCGATCGAAAAGAGCAGGAGGATGATCCCGATGTCGGCAAGGACGTCCACCTGTGCCGGGCTCCGTATCAGCGAGAGGAGGTGTGGCCCGGCTATGACCCCCGCCACGATGTACCCTATCATAGGGGGGACACGCAGCCTGTTGAAGGCGAGGCCTACGAGAAGGGACAGCCCGAATATGATGAGGATATCGTAAAGGATTGTCAGTTCCATCCAAGGTCTCCGGGAACCACGAGTGCCACGCAGCCGCAAGGGGATATCGGTACTTTTCGCGTATACGTTGCCTTCCTGGGAACATTAATTGCATTCCCGGGGAAACGGCTGGAATCATCAGCTTGCCATCGCAGCGGACAACACCAGGCTGTACCAAAAACAGGCCGAAGTTCTCGCTTATCAAGAAAAGGCAACCGGATTCACAAAAGTGTTTTATTTCCTTCCATCCATGTAAACACATGGGCCACGTGGCACTCGTTGCTGGTCGTGGAGGTGCGTGATTGGTACAACTGCATGATATCTCCCCTCAAACCCGGTGGACGATAACGACCTCGGTGCTCACCCGGTTTGTACTCGAACTCGGGAGGAAAGACATTGCAGAAGGGGGGTACCCCGGCAGGGAGAGGCTTTTTTCTCTGCTCGGAGACGAGGTACGGCGGGTTGCAGAGGAGTATTCTCTGGCCCGGGAAAACGCGGCGAACCTCGTCGAGACGCTCGGTGCCGTCTCAGTCATCCTCTTCGGGCGGGCATTCGAGACGCAGTACATTGAGGGTTTTCCCAAGGAAGGAATAATACGGCTTGCAGAGTGTGCGATGTTCAGGGAAGGCGCTTCTCCCGATATCTCTCCTGGAGAGGCCCATTCTGTCTGCATGGCCTATGTCAGAAGCGCCATTTCATCCCTAAATCCCAGGTACTCGATTGAGATCACGATGGCCCGCTGCAGAGGCGACCCGTTCTGCGAGATGATCATTTCTCCAGAAAAAGAGCCAGGCGGGTCACCGGAGTGATGACACCTGAGCACGCTCCTTCCCACTTCGTGCCCTGGCATGCCCTTCCCATCGAGAAGGTCTACGAGATGCTCCGCTCCAGCCCGTCCGGTCTCCCGAGCGAGGAGGCGCGTCTCCGCCTCGCACAATACGGGAAGAACAGGCTGCCCACAGGCAGGGAACCCGGTCTCGCCGAGGTCGTCCTCCACCAGTTCAAGAGCCCGCTGATCTATATTCTCCTTGCAGCAGGCATCATCTCCATCCTGATAGGGGATGCAAAGGACGCCGGGTTCATCTTCCTCGTGGTCTGCATCAATGCCATCATCGGGACTGCCCAGGAATGGAAAGCTGAACAGAGCGCACGCCAGCTCCAGAGTCTACTCCAGGTAACTGCCCGCGTCCGCCGGGACGGGGCATGGAAGAGCCTGCCGGCCGAAGACCTGGTGACAGGTGACGTAGTCCTCCTCGAATCCGGCATGAAGGTCCCTGCAGACATGCGTATCGTGCATGCGGCAGGCCTGACCATTGACGAATCACTCCTGACGGGTGAGTCGGTTGCCGTCCCGAAGACCATTGGTGTGATGGACGAGGACACTCCCATGTATGACCGGGCAAACATGGCATACGCGGGCAGCACCGTCGTGACAGGCCGGGGGTGCGGGATTGTTGTGGGGACCGGCACGAGGACCGAGATCGGGCTGATCGCGGAGGCGGTCTCCGGTACCGAGACTGCAAAGCCACCCCTCCTCATCCGCATGGAGGAGTTCTCGCAGAAGATCGGGATCCTCGTCATCTCCGCGAGCATCGTGATAGCGATTGCAGCCCTTTCCCAGGGTATGCCTCCAATCGAGGTCTTTTTCCTCACCGTGGCACTGGTTGTCTCCGCTATCCCCGAAGGGCTCCCTGTTTCAATCACGGTGGCCCTCTCGATAGCTGCCTCCCGTATGGCTGGAAGAAACGTCATCGTCAGGAAACTGGCAGCAGTCGAGAGCCTCGGCAGCTGCACCACGATTGCAACCGACAAGACGGGGACACTGACCATGAACCAGCAGACAGTGCAGGCCATCTTCATTCCGCCTGATATAACTGTCGGGGTCACAGGGGCCGGGTATGAGCCGGGAGGTGGAACACTCCTGGTTGACGGGAGACCCCCCGCAGCACCGGTCCTTTTCGCCATCCGCGAGCTTGTTGGATCATCTGCCATCTGCAACGAGGGTACCCTTATTAACGAGGACGGGAAATGGGTTCATTCCGGCGATTCAATGGACGTCGCCCTCCTTGCGCTGGCATACAAGGCCGGCACCTCTCCCGACGATGTCAGGAACGGAATCCGGGTCGTTGCCCAGGTACCCTATGAGTCGGAGAGGATGTATGCAGCGGTCTACTACACAGTGAATACGGACCCTGAATCTCCCGTTAAACTCGCTGTAAAGGGAGCCGTCGAGGTCATCCTCCCCTATTGCAGGACAATGGTCACTCCTGCAGGAACTGTCCCCCTAGACCAGGCGGTCGTTGAGTCCCAACTGGAGAGCATGATGAAGAGGGGTTACCGTATCCTCGCGATTGCTGGTGGCATGCTGAACGGTCCCCCGGGCCCAGCTCCCACACTAGACAACACCCGACCTGACCTCATGCTGTATGGACTCGTGGGCTTCATCGACCCCCTCCGTCCCGGCGTCAAGGAATCGGTCCGGGTCGCCCACGAGGCAGGGATCGACGTCGTGATGATCACCGGGGACCATCCCCGCACTGCCTTTGCCATAGCCCGCGAACTGGATATCACGCATGATCCGGAGCAGGTAATGACCGGAAAGGAACTTGCCGGTATAGGAGACACCACGCTCCCGGTATATGGCAAGATGATCGACCAGGCACGGGTCTTTGCACGGGTCACGCCCGTACAGAAGATGGAGATCGTCGATGCGCTCGTCAGGAGGGGGCACTTTGTCGCCGTGACGGGCGACGGGGTCAACGATGCCCCCGCCCTCCGACGGGCAAACATCGGTGTCGCCATGGGGTCAGGTACGGACGTTGCAAAGGAAACGGCCTCGATAATCGTGACCGATGACAATTTTTCTTCGATCGTCGCAGGAGTCGAAGAGGGAAGGGTTGCCTACGACAATATCAGGAAGGAGACGTACCTCCTCATCTCAGCGGGTCTCTCGGAAGTCCTCCTCTTCATCCTGGCCTTCCTCGCCCGCCTCCCTATTCCCCTCTTTGCCGTGCAGCTCTTATGGCTGAACCTTGTGACCGATGGCATCCAGGGAGTTGCCCTTGCCTTTGAGGCCGGCGAAAAGGACGCCATGAAGAGGGGGCCCCGTCCACCGAGCGAGGGTATCTTCAACAGTCTTATGGCGAAGGAGACACTGCTGTCCGGGATAACCATCGGAGTTGTGGCTTTCGTCTTTTTCTGGTGGCTCACCGCGAACGGGACCGAAGAGACCGCTGCAAGGAACCTCCTGCTGCTGCTCATGGTCCTCTTCGAAAACTTCCACGTCTTTAACTGCAGGTCCGAGTCCCACTCGCTCTTCAGCGTGCCAATCCGGAACAACCGTTTCCTCGTCATAGGGGTCATCCTCCTACAGGGACTGCACATCCTGTCTCTGCACCTCCCCTTCATGCAGGATCTCCTCGGTCTCGTTCCCGTGTCACTCGACCAGTGGGCACTCTGCGTCTGCTTAGGGAGTATCGTTATTGTGGTGATGGAGGGATTCAAGGTGCTCACCAGGCGGGGGGAGATGGGCGTGAGTCGAAGAACTACAAAGGGTACAGCCTGACCGGCATGGGCACACCCTCTCACCCATTTCCGGAATTTACTGTCTGATGCTCGGTAACTCTGGCAAGCATTCCCTTTCACGGAGGGGAATCTCTCCTCTTCCAGACCTTGTGAGCCTCGAACCAGAGGACGCTGATGAACCCGATTGCTCCAGCAGCTGCAAGGACCGGCAGGGATACTGCTGCAAACCGGAAGATGTCCCGGAGCGGCGGGAAGAAGACGACGAGCGCGAGGAAGAATAGTGCCCCCAGGAAGATCACGCGGAGCGACCTGTTCGGAGACCTGGTCATTTCGACAACCGTCTTTTTCCACGACCTGTTGACCAGGATAAGCCCCAGGTTTGCAGTCACTATCGTGACAAACGCAAGTGTCCGCGTCCCTTGCTCGCTATAACCTGACCCGAGCGCCCAGAAGTACACGAGGAGTACCGCTGCAAGCACCGAGACCCCCTGGAGAAGACTATAGCGTATCGTGTCCTTCGAAAAGATCCCCTCTGTCTTCTTTCGCGGAGGCCTCATCATTATGTCATCTTCCTCCTTCTCCGACTCGAACACGATCGAACACGCCGGGTCGATTACCAGCTCGAGGAAGACGATGTGGGCTGGCAGCAGGACCAGGGGTGCATCGAGGAGCACGGGGAAGAGTGACATCCCTGCGATGGGGATATGTACCGAGCAGACGTAGGCCATGGCCTTCCGGATGTTATCGAAGATCCTCCTCCCCATCCTGACCGCAGCGACGATCGACGTGAAGTTGTCGTCGAGGAGGACGAGCGATGCCGATTCGCGGGCGACATCGGTCCCCCGCCCGCCCATCGCGATACCGATGTCCGCCGCCCGGAGTGCGGGGGCGTCGTTCACGCCGTCGCCGGTCATGGCCACTACCTCCCCCGATCTCTTCAGCGCCTGCACGATCCGGAGCTTCTGGGTCGGGACGACCCTTGCAAACAGGGGAGTGCCGCTGCACGCCTCCTCCAGTTCCCCGTCGGCCATCCTGTCCAGGTCGGGGCCGGTAATGATGTTCCCGCTCTCTGGCAGCCCGATCTGTACGGCAATGGAACGTGCAGTGACAGGGTAGTCCCCGGTGATCATGATTACCTTGATACCCGCAGTCGTGCACTCGGCTACCCCTTCCCGGACACCGGGGCGCACGGGGTCGGCAAAGCCGACCAGGCCGAGAAATACAAAGGAAAACGTGTGCTGGTGATCAGGGAGTGTTTCGGGCCGGAAAGTTGCCTTCGCGACACCAAGAACGCGCAAGCCCCGCGATGCGAGGGATTCGATCTCCCCTGACATCCGTGCTGCCCGCTCCGGGCTCAAGTGGCAGAGGTCGGCGATGGCCTCAGGGGCTCCCTTCGCCGCTATGACGTACTCGGACCCGTTGGGCGATCGCCAGACATTGGACATGGCCATCAGATGGGGCGAGAGCGGGTATTCCCGCACCAGTTCCCATCCCGAGTGGACATGCTCGGTCTTTCCGAATTCCCCGTCAGCGAGCGCGAGCAAGGCCTTTTCCATGGGATCGAAGGGATCTTTCTTGCATGCCAGGATGGCGAACTCTGCAAGCTCATGACAGGAGTCAGGTATCCTTTCGCATTCCCGGCCGGAAAAGGTTGCAACTTCACCGTCGCAGCAGAACGCCTGGACTGACATCCTGTTCTCGGTGAGAGTGCCCGTCTTGTCCACGCAGAGCACCGTTGCCGAACCTAGGGTCTCGATGGCAGGGATCTCCCGCGTCAGGACGTTGTACCGCGAAAGTCTCCAGGCCCCGAGGGCGAGGAAGATCGTGAAGACGACAGGGAACTCTTCAGGGAGTATCGCCATCGCAAGGGTTATTCCTGCGAGCAGCCCACCGGTCCAGCTCGCATGTGCCAGCCCGTAGACCACCGCGATGATGGCACAGAGGATGACGCCCAAGAGTGCGATCGCCCTGACAATCGCAGAGACTTCCCTCTTGAGCGGGCTGTCACCCCTCGTGACAGACGCAAGGGCTTTTCCGATCTTTCCCACCTCGGTCCGTGGGCCGGTCGCCGTGACCCGGGCAAGGCCCTGGCCCTGGACGACGAGAGTCCCTGAATAGACGAAGGGGAGATCGTCGCCTCCAGGCTGTGCTGGTGGAACGGCCTCTTTCCTGGCAGTTTTCCGGACGGGAACGGACTCCCCTGTGAGGAGTGACTCGTCGATGCTGAGCGCCTGGGCATAGAGGAGCACGCCGTCTGCAGCGACCCTGTCGCCCTCGGAAAGGATCATGCAGTCACCGGTGACAACTTCCCTCCCAGGGATACGGACCTGCACACCATCCCTGATCACGAGGGTTCGGGGGCTCGATAGGTTCCGGAGCGTCTCGAGTGCATTTTCTGTCTTGTTCTCCTGGTAGACGGTGATAGCGATGATCACGACGACGAAAGAGAGCATCAGGACTCCGTCCTGGACTTCCCCAAGGAAGAAGTAAATCGCTCCAGTCGCAACGAGGAGGAGGAACATCGGTTCCCGGAAGACACCTGCAATGATCCCTGTCAACCCGCGTCTCCGGGCAGAGGGGATCTCGTTGTATCCCTCCCTCTCCCGGACCCTGGCCACCTCGTCGCTCGAAAGACCGTATACCGAATCAAACGTGAATATCTGCATGGAATGCGCCGCGGAGGTACCTACATTTTTACTTCAGTCCAATGCCCGCACGTCCAACGTGGCAGGGTGGGAAAGCCTGTACTGCGATACGGACTGGAATGGAAGATGCCTCCCATAGAGGATACAGGATACAATGACCAGTCCCAAAAATTTTTGGATTCACATTCCGGACCCTTCCCCTTGCATCACTCCCCCTCCCCCTCGTACCAGCGGCGGAGGAGGAGGTAAGCGATGACAGCAATTGCGAACACGGCAATTGCGACCTGGACGCCAACGGCGAAGTTCTCGAGGATGAGCCTCCATATGATGTCGGACCCGAGTGCAAAGAGGAGGCATTCGGCAGACGCCCCGAGTGCCACAGCGAGGAGTATCCGCGAGGGAGACAGGCCGACGAGCATCCCGACGAGAGTTGCCCCGACTCCACCAGTCCCCTGGAAGGGGAGGAAGACGAAGAACGCCACGCCTAATACTGACCACCGCGCGATCCATGGCCTCTTTTTCATGAATTCCTCGCCTGAGCCAAGGAACCTGGAGATCCACGGTCCGAGGACGGGGATGCGGAGGGCGAGCCTGATGTTGAGTATTATAAACAGGCTCGTGAGGACATCGAGGAGCGCAAGAGAGGTTGCAATGAGCCACCAGGGGATACCGAGCGCGATTCCCAGCGGGATGAGGGACTCCTTGCCCGATGGGGGGATGTAGTAAATAATCATGAGGCCTCCCAGGATCAGGGCTTTCTCGAGGGGGAGGATGAGGACGCAGAAGAAGTAATAGAGAAATGCCAGGAGGGGTGGCAGTAAGAGGGAGAGGACTGACGAAAGAAGGGAGTCCTTTCCTGTCGCCGGGAGAGTCGCCTCGTATGCCTGAAAAGCCATGGAAGTACAGAAAAGCTGGTCTCTTCTCCTAAATACCTTTCAGGATGCGGGAAGGAGACCTCCCACCGGTAAAGATAAGAGGACTATTTGTAAGATAATTATAACGTCCGAGTACCATGAAGCAGAACACGTTCTACTTGCTTGTCGGGGTGGTTGGTCTCATCGAGGTGGGGCTCTTTGTGCTCTCGGTAAGGCTGCACAATCCCTTGATCATCACTGCCGGGTTCATCATGGGTGTCGGGCTCCTCTACGTCTCCCGGTTGATGATCACAGACTACAAGGAAGATGAACGGTCCCGGCTCATCACCCAGGAGGCTGGGTTCCGGACCCTCGAGGTCTTCTGGATCATCTTCTTCGCCGTCAGCCTGGGGACAGCGGTCATCGGCTTTTCGACACCGCTCGGAATACCCCGACCGAGGGCAATCCCCCACGACTTCCCGAGGGACGGGGTCTACCTGGGATACTTCGGGGTCATCCAGATGATACTCCTCTGTTGCATCGCATTTCTCTACATCGGATTCCGGATATACTATGCCCATAAATACGGGGAGTGGGACACCGATGAAGAATAAGATAAAGGTCTACCGAGCCATGAAGGACCTTACCCAGGAGGCGCTGGCCCAGGAACTGAAAGTCACCCGCCAGACCATCCTTGCCATCGAGAAAGGCAAGTACGACCCCTCCCTCGAACTAGCATTCAAGATTGCACGGTTCTTCGGGGTCCCGATCGAAGAGATCTTCACCTATGAATGACTTTTTAAGGGCCCTGGTTTTCTAGGGGTAATGCCCCTGCCATTTTCATTTTTTGGCATGAAAACCGCATCAGCGGTTTTCATTCGGCGTCTCTACGGGTGCAAGGTGTCATGTCGGTTCCTAGCATGAAAACCGCGTCAGCGGTTTTCATTCGGCGGCTCTACGGGTGCAAGGTGTCATGTCGGTTCCTAGCATGAAAACCGCATCAGCGGTTTTCATTCGACAGCTCTACGGGTGCAAGGTGTCATGTCGGTTCCTAGCATGAAAACCGCGTCAGAGGTTTTCATTCGACAGCTCTACGGGGGCAAGGTGTCATGTCGGTTCCTGGCATGAAAACCGCGTCAGAGGTTTTCATTCGGCGGCTTTACGGGTGCAAGGTGTCATGTCGGTTCCTGGTATGAAAACCGCGTCAGAGGTTTTCATTCAACAGCTCTACGGGTGCAAGGTGTCATGTCGGTTCCTGGCATGAAAACCGCGTCAGCGGTTTTCATTCGACAGCTCTACGGGTGCAAGGTGTCATGTCGGTTCCTGGCATGAAAACCGCGTCAGCGGTTTTCATTCGACGGCTCTACGGGTGCAAGGTGTCATGTAAGTTTTTTCGACGAGATCTGACCCTCGCTACAAGCTGTTAAAAGGATCTGGTTCTCTAATCCCCCGGAAAGATTCTCTCCAGCCCGGGGCGTAACCAATCTACCGCAGACTCCCCGGCCCGATCTCCCACCGGTACCCATGTCACCTGCGCGGCGGTGTCTTCCTGTACGCCATGCCCTGGAAGATCGCGATCTTCTCTCCGGCATCGTCCGTCACCTCGACGGTGTAGCTTGCAAGACGGGGGTTCAGTGCGAATTCCCTTGCTTCCGCACGGAGAGTCCCGGACCTCGCTGCTTTCATGTAGGAGATATGGGCATTGATGGCAGACGCAGGAATACCGTGGGAGTTGGAGGCCAGCGCAAATGCTGTATCTGCAAGCGTGAAGATTGCACCGCCGTGGACTGTACCGTGGCTGTTGATATGTTTCTCCTGGATTGCCATCCTGACCCCTGCAACACCCTTCCCCACGTGCAGGAGTTCGATCCCGTTCTCCCTTGCATAGAGATCCTTATCGAAAAACCCTGTGATATCGTCCATGATGGGATATTGTCCTCCGCCGGAAAAAAGGGTTCGTTGCCGCAGGTTTGTATTTTATTGCATAGAGAGCCCTCGACATCTCGAGGGACACCCGCAGGATTATTGCGAAAAGTGGAGACCTGGCACCCGCAATAACCATGGAATCGGCCTGTACTTGTGGGCGGAACGGTAAAGATATCCAGGGTAAAACAGCATACCTGGGAGTCGTTATGGCAGGCATTGCCGGTCCCGGTGAGGAGGACGGGGAGGAAGACCTCTGCATGCAGTGCGGGCTCTGCTGCAGGGTATTTGGGGTCGGGATCTCTCCCACCCCCGAGAACCTCTACTCGTGGGTCGCCGAGAGGAGACTGGAGATACTCCGGCATTTCTATGCGTGCAGGACGGATGGGACGTGGGTACCCTGCACGGAACTGGATGCGCTCGAGATCGGGGGCATCGCGAAGGTGGAGATGCGCGACCCCGGAACAGGCGGGTACCCGGCTGTCTGCCCCTTTCTCCGCCGGGTCGGAAAGTCGCGCTACGCCTGTGCCATACATGCCGAAAAACCAGAAATGTGCAGGAACTACATGCCGTGGGTTTTTGGAGAGACATACTTCCCGCGGTGCAGGGCTCTATCAAAGAGAGAGGGGGAATCGGCATGGTCACGTATCCGGTGACTGGCATAGGAACGCTCCATCCCGCCTGGGCGTTTTCCGGGAAGAGGCGTAAAGTGTCTGGACAGGTCCATTCAGGAATGGTGATCCCGCATGGATGAGGTCGGAGTTGTCGTGTCCGGCCGCGTCCAGGGTGTCGGGTACCGTTACTTCGTCAGGGACGCTGCCATCCGCCGGGGCATCCGGGGCTGGGTCAGGAACAACCCCGACGGCACCGTGAGCCTCGTCGCCACCGGGGAGAGGGGCGATCTTGAAGAGTTCCTCGAAGAGATACGGGCTGATGGCGAT
>JAKPSJ010000003.1 GCA_029555345.1 Methanobacteriota archaeon
GGACGTCATCGGCATGCCTCGTCTTCTCGTCGGGTGCGGCGGTCGTCGCGTACATCGTCCATGGGCTGTCCGTACCGGGCCTGCCACCCTGGTCACTGGGATACGTGTACCTCCCTGCGTGGGCAGCCCTCGTCGTGACAACGGTGCCGCTGTCCCGGATCGGTGTCCGCCTCTCCCACACGTGCCGCCCGGAGATCCTGCAGGGCCTCTTCGCCGTCCTGATGATCGCGATCGGCCTGTCCATGCTGGCCGGGTGAGAATGCCTGATCCGGGGACCGATCTCTGCAGAATTCACGTGCAGGAGCCGACTCTGCAATGGCCGCCAACCATGGCGATGCAGGCGGGCCAATAAAGAAAAAACAAGAAGCGGTTTTCCTTCGAAAAAAGGAGATATGACTGCCCCTCCTGGGAAGAGGGGGCTGTGCCTCTCTTCACCCCGTACTTTCCGGGGCACCCTTTGGGGGGAGCTTCTTCTTGAGTGTGATGTCGATGACTCCGTGCCTCACCTCGTAGAAGCTGTGGATGATATCGATCTTGCAGAGAAGGGGGACCGGGATGCGCCTCTCGTTCACGACGATGTGGAGTGATTCCGGCGTTATATCTGCATACGGAGCGGTATGAAGCGTGTTGGGGAGCCTTGCCGTGACAAACAGCATGTCCGGCGAGTCGATGATCTCGACAGGGATGTCACTCTCGTCGCTCTCGAATTTCGGGTTCCTCGCGAAGTGCGGCACTCCGCCATTCGTGATGATGGTGCACCCGATGATCCGGGCGTTCTCCTCCTGGGGGAGGTTCCGGAGGAGTTCCTCTACCATCTTTGCAATCTTTTTCAGCATCTCGTCATACGGGTTTTCAGGGTTGGGCATGGATACCACGCAGGCGGTAGGACCCACCGGCCTGTTCGATGATATGTTTCCTTTCGAGTATCTCAAGGTTATCGGACACGGCAGCCCGCGGTGCCTCCGTCAGGTCGCACAGGTCGTCCAGGGTGAGGTCGCAGTGCGCCAGGCTGATGAGGATATCAGTCTGGACATCGTTGTCGAGGGCTGTCTTCGCGAGCGTTGAGATCTCCCTGATATGCCTGTCGATGTCGTTCTCGATACTCCTCAGGTTTTCCGCAAGCTCCTCCCGGGTCTCGATCATCTTGCGGAGCTGGAAAAGGGCTGACTGGAGTTTGTCGGACTCGTCCCTCCTGGCAGTCTGGAGATGTTCGCGCTTGAGGAGGCGGACCATCACGTCGATGTCGTTGGCCAGGTAGTAGTACTTGCGCCGCCGTTCGTCCATCTGGAACGAGAGGATCTCTTCCCGCTCCATGATCTGGAGGTGCTCTATGACGGCCTTCGGGGAGAGCATCAGCCTGTCGGATATCTCGGTCACAAAACAGGGCTTCTGTCGTAAGAGATCGATGATCCGTCTCCGGTTGCGGTTTCCGAGAATATCGAGAATCCTTGCGACCTCTGCCTGATCCAGCATCAATAACTTTATGTTAGTAATCCCCCTACATAAATTTTTTTGACGATGGCAGCCAAGGGAACCGGGTATCCCGGTTCCAGGCAGTCCAGGCCGCCAGATTGCGGAAAAAAATGTGAATTCTATTTCAGTCGGTGATACGGTAGTTCGGGGCCTCGTCGGTGATCATGATGTTGTGGGGGTGACTCTCGGTATGCCCGGCGGCAGTGATCCTGACGAACCGGGTCTTCTCGTGCATGTCCTCGATCGTCCGTGACCCGGTATACCCCATCGCGGCCTTCAGTCCGCCGGTAAGCTGGTAGACGACCTCGGACACCGACCCGACATACGGGGTCACTCCCTCCACCCCCTCGGGAACGAACTTGGTCTTTCCCACCTCCTTCCTCTGGAAGTACCTGTCGCTGGAGACGCCGCCGCTCATCACGCCGAGGGAACCCATCCCCCTGTACTGCTTGTACCGACGGCCTTTCATCGTGATGACCCGTCCCGGCGACTCGTCAGTCCCCGCGAACAGGCTCCCGACCATCACGGAATCGGCTCCTGCTGCAATCGCCTTTGCGACGTCCCCGCTGAACCTGATGCCCCCGTCGGCTATCAGCGGGACACCTGTCCCGCGGATGACGTCTGCGACGGCAGCAATGGCCGACACCTGGGGGACTCCCACGCCTGCGACAATCCGGGTGGTGCAGATGGACCCCGGGCCTATGCCGACCTTGAGGCCGTCGACAGTGTCCACGAGGTCTTCTGCCGCCGCTGCGGTTGCGATGTTCCCTGCGACCACGTCGGTCTTCACGCTCCCCTTGATGTCCCGTATCGACTTCACCACGTTCTGGTTGTGCCCGTGGGCGCAGTCCACGACGAGTGCATCCGCACCGATCTCGTCGAGCCGGACTGCCCTGTCGAAATCGAAGGGGCCGACTGCCGCTGCCACACGGAGCTTCCCGTGCGAGTCCCGTGTGGCATTGGGGTACTGCCTCTTCTCGAGGATGTCCTGCATCGTGATGATGCCGATCAGGCGCCCAACGGCGTCGACGACGGGGAGACGTTCGACCTTGTTGGCATACATGGTCTCGAGGGCCTGTTCCATGGATATGTCTTCGCTGGCGGTAATCGGCTTCCTTGTCATGATCGTCTGCACGCTCTCGCCCCCGCGCCGCATGGCAATCGCCCGGATGTCCCTCCGGCTCACGATACCGATGATCCTGTCCCCCTCGACGACAGGGACGCCCCCTATCCCGTGTTCGGCCATGAGGCGTTCGACCTCGGCGACGCTCGTCTCCGGTCCCACCGAGAGGACTCTCCTCTCGATGAGCCGCTCCGACTCCTTGACCCGGTGGATCTCCTCTTCCTCCTGTTCTGCAGACATGTTCCTGTGGATGACGCCGATGCCACCCTCGCGGGCAAGGGCGATGGCCATGGCGGATTCCGTCACCGTGTCCATCGC
>JAKPSJ010000026.1 GCA_029555345.1 Methanobacteriota archaeon
GCCCCATCGAGGACAAGCCAAGAAAGAACCCGGAAGGGGATTTTTTCGCGCGATCGGAGCAGCCGAGGGGAGAACTTGTCCATTACGTGAAGGGCGACGGGAGCAGGCACCTCGTGCGTTCCCGCATCAGGACCCCCACCCTGACGAACCTCCCCTCCCTTGTCAGGATGCTCAAGGGATGCAACCTCGCGGATGTGCCGGTGATCGTCCTCTCGATCGACCCCTGCATCGGGTGCGCGGAGAGGTGAGAGAGCGATGGCATTCTTCGAGATGGTAAAAACGGCGATCCGCACGGTCCTCCGCAGGCCGGCGACCCGGCGGTACCCCTCCGTCCCTGCGAAATGCACACCCCTCTCGCGGGGGAGAGTCTCACTCGACCCGTCCCGGTGCATATCCTGCGGGATATGCATGAAAAAGTGCCCCTCGGGTGCGATCTGCGTCAGGAAAGAAGAAAAGACGTGGAGCATCGACCGGCTGAGATGCATCGTCTGCAACTGCTGCGTCGAGGCTTGCCCCGTGCACTGCCTGGCCATGGAGACGAAATACACCCCGTGCGTGACAGGTCACCTCGCCGTCGACGTGGTCGAAATCACGTATGTGAAGCCCGAAAGGCCAAAACGGCCGGAGGCAGGAGAACAGGAAGGGAGAGAGGGGTCCTGACGGGTCCCGGCAAGCTCCAACCTGCCAGGAGGGCACGATCTCCATTGCATTTCACCATTTTCAGTTCATCCACACGGGATGACGGAGAGGTATCGCTTTTTTAGTCCCCCGTGCCTGCCTCCTTCAGGAAACGGCCCGCGCAGCGGTCAGCCATGTACAGGGGCTCCGGCAGGCGGTGATCCCGCGTGCAGCGGAGGGCGATCCCGGTGGCCTGCCGGAGTGTCGTGCGAAATCCCGGCGAGACGCAGAGGGGAGTTCTCCCCACCCCTGGCCGGAGGAGGGACCCGACGACCTCTCCATCCATGACGACGGGGGAGGTCGCCCCGTCCCTGTTCTCGGGGGCCTGCGCCTCCATGCCCCCGAGGAGGTTTTCGGCGATACCGATCGTGGGGACTCCCAGCAGGACACCAAGGTGCGTCGCGATCCCTGCCCGCCGGGGGTGAGCGTACCCGTGCCCGTGGACGAGGAGCAGGTCGGGGAGGGGAGAGAGCAGGCGGAGGGCCTCGAGAAGGGCGGGGATCTCCCTGAACGCAAAATAACCGGGGACATAGGGGAAACTGACCCTCGATGTCGCCGTCGCCCTGGCCTTCTCCCCGAGTGATTCGTATTCCATAACGACAACGCACGCGCATGCTCTCTCGCCGGAATACGCGGCGTCTATTCCCCCGACAGTCTTCAGGGTATCGGGATTCACAGGGTCCTGCCCCGCCGCGAACCGTGCGACCTCTTCCTGGACCTGGCGGGCTCTTCCCCAGGAAGAGGGACAGGATTCATCGTCCATCTCTCGAAAATTCCCCGGTATCTCCCTTTCTCTCCTCCGTTACCCGTCTCTCTTAAAAAGATATCGGGGCTTCATCCATTCCTGCCGGAGCGGAGAAAGCACCCCGTGTACCTTTTTTAGCCAGGGGACAATAGGTACAAATACCATGGATGGTCCACCGTCCCGCGGGACCGATGACGCGACCAGGACGATCGTGCACGAAGAAGCCCCCGATTACTTCCAGGAACTCTCCGAGTACCTCGAGGTGCTCTCCAACAGCCAGCGTCTCAAGATACTGAAGATGCTGGAGAAGAAACCGCGCGACGTCAGGACCATCGCCTCCGAGATACAGACCAGCTACGAGAACACGAAGAAGCACCTCGACAGGCTGATGGGCATGGGACTCATCCGCAAGGAAGTCGGGCTCGGTCCACAGACTTCGAAGGGAGTCCACCCTGTCTGGATGTATTCCCTTGTTCCCGGGGCGATGGAGGCGATCATCCGCAACCTCGGGTTCTTCTCGAACATACGCATCCAGCTCGCAGACACGGACTTGAAGCGCCGCCTCGAGGACGTCAGGTCAGCGATCGAGGGGGAGATAACCGGGAACCGGCCCGTGCTCATCGTCCTCGGCGGGCCAGAGGACGGGAAATTCTTCTTCATCGGCGAGAACGGGGCGAGAATCGGCAGAATGGACCAGACCGCGAAACCAGGTGCACCCGGGGACGTGGTACTGGGCAGGGAGTACTCATCGGTGAGCCGGGTATCGCGGCCCCATGCAGTCCTGCGCAGGGAAGGGAATAAATGGCTCGTGGAAGACCGGGGCAGCACGGGGGGGACGTTTCTGAACGGTAGCACCCTGCAGAAAGGAGTCGCGGCGGAGGTATCAGACGGGGATGTCATCGAACTCGCAAAGGGGCCGGCGGGCGCCAAGCTGCTCGTCATCCTGCCAGTCGAGGCCGCCTGACAGTCCCCGGACGGTCATCCTGTCTCCCATGAAAGCCGGGTCGCTCGTTCCTGTCGTCACCATCTCTCTCATCGTTGCTCTCATCATTGCCGCACCGGCCTGTGCCGAAAAGACCCATACCATCACAGCAGGCGCCGGGGAAGGAGGCAGGATATCCCCCTCGGGTACCGTGCACGTCAACCACGGGGATAGCCAGACCTTCATCGTCGAACCGGCGGCAGGGTACAGGATCGGGAACGTCGTGGTGGACGGAAGATCGCTTGGGCCCCTCTCATTTTACACCTTCACGAACGTCAGGGAAGACCATTCCATCTCTGCAGCCTTCATCTCCCTTACGGGGGCGCTCGAGGTCGAATCCAGTCCTGCAGGCGCATCCGTCTTCCTCGACGGCATCTATCTCGGTACGACCACCCCGTCCGGGCCGGCCAGGTTCGACCGGATAGAACCGGGTACACATTCCCTCCGGCTCGTCCTGCAGGGATACGAGGACTACGAAACAGGTGTCACCATCAGCGAGGGCGTGAGTACGACCATACCACTCGTCACCCTCGTCCCCATCCCGACTACTATTCCCACCACGTCCCCGACAGCGACACAGACGACAGTACCGACGACGTCCCCGACAGCGACGCAGACGACAGTACCGACGACATCCCCGACAGCGACGCAGACGACAGTACCGACGACATCCCCGACAGCGACGCAGACGACGGTACCGACGACATCCCCGACAGCGACGCAGACGACAGTACCGACGACATCCCCGACAGCGACGCAGACCCCCTTCAACGCGACAGCGCCTGCCGAAACCATTCCGGGAGACCAGGGAGGGGTGTCAGCCCCACGTTCTCCGCCCTGGACACTCCTCGTCCTGGCAACAGGTCTCGTTGCAACTGTCATCCTGTCACGCGACCTCCTCTCCTCGCACCGGGACCCGTCCCACCCGGCCAGGTACCGTGCCCTGGCTCTCGTCGTTCTCGGGATACCCTGCGTCGTGCAGGCGATGGCGCTCCGTGCAATAATCCGTTCGCCAGGCACGGGGACGGGACTCTTCTTCGAACTGGCTGTCATTGCGGTCCCCGTCTGCCTCTACCTCGTCCTCTCCTCGTTCGGCCTCATCATCGGGGCACTCCTTTCCTGGCCGTTCCGCGGGATGCTGAAGGCGCATACCGTTGCCGGTGCCATCATGGTCTTCCTGTCCATCTTCTCGCTGGCGCGGGGTGACGACCCCGAACCTTTCCTGACGGCCCTTCTCCTCCTGTCCGGTCTCCTTGCAGCACTTGGTGCCCGGTGGCAGGAGGGGCAGTATGCACCTGCCGGAGGCCCTGGGGTTCCGGCCCTGGCTGGGGCAGAGGTTCCCCTGGACAGCGAGGTGACACGTGCCCTTTCGCCCCGTGGGCAGGGTATGTTCCCAGCGGAACTTGCAGACAAGTATTCCTCCATCGAGTTCGTCGGCTCGGGGGGCCTCGCCCATGTCTACCGTGCAATCAATCGGAACACCGGCGGGGAGGTCGCACTGAAGATCCCTCTCCGGTCGGACGAGACGACGGGGAAGTCGTTCATGAAGGAGATAAGGGGATGGGAGGGCCTGTACCATCCCAACATCGTCAGGGTGAACGAGGCCAACATCCTTCCCATCCCCTACATCGAGATGGAATACATCAGGCGGACCCTTGCGGATCTCCCAAAACCTCTCCCCGTCCGCGAAGCTGCGCGCATCTGCCGGGATCTCTGCAGGGGCCTGTCCTATGCCCATGAACACCAGGTCGTCCACCGCGACATCAAGCCCCACAACATCATGGTCACGGACGAGGGAGTCCCCAAGATATCCGACTGGGGGATGAGCAAGGTCATGGGTGTCCCGGGGATGCCCACCGTCACGGGGTTCTCCCTTGCATACGCTGCCCCGGAGCAACTCGCGCCCGGGACCTTCGGCGAAACGGACAGGCGGACGGACATCTACCAGCTGGGATGCGTCCTGTACGAACTCCTGACAGGGAGGGTCCCCTTCCCCGGCACAGACATGGCCCAGGTGTCGACAGCGATCCTCTCCGAGATGCCCCCGCCACCTTCCGAAATAAACCCCGAGGCCCGCCCCCTCGACGAGATCGTGATGCGGTGCCTCGAAAAGAGACCGGAAGACAGGTACCAGGACGCTGCCGAACTCGAACGCGACCTCGACCTCTTCCTCTCCCGGGCATCCCAGTACGACGACCTCGATATATTCGAGGACCCCTGACCTGGGAAAAAATTCTAAAAAAAAGTGGGATTCTCCTGCAATTCACTTCCCTGCAGGAGAACCCTTTGCGATGGCGAGTGTGTGCATTACAGGATCTGGCATGCATTACCAATGCTTTCCCTTTGTCAGTCGGGAGTGATGCTGATGGAGTCGTGCTCTTCGGGTGGATGGTTGGTGCGGCAGGAGCCCGGCTGCCCCGGGAGGGTGGCAGGCACCTCAGGGACGGGCGTTGTGCCTCTGCCGGGAGATGGGGAACATGATTCCTTTACCGCCACTTCCGTTCCCATTCCCGGCTCTCCCACCGGGCTGGTGGGCCCTCCTGGCAACTCTCTCATGCCTCACCAGGAGCGAAGTCTTTCCCGGACCCCTGATAAAATGTGTCCATGCAGGGGGGCAGAACAGGGTACCCCATACGACCATCGTCGAACCGGGAGGTTCAAGGGGGAGCGGCCCGGGCGGTCAACCTTTACTCCCCCGTCTCTCATCCCGTGACCCGCGCGGGCCCTTCCCTGTACGCAGCGCCCTTCCCGCCGCTTTGAATGCCGCCTCGATCTCCCTGTAGTTGGGGATGTGCTTCTCGCGCAACACACGCTCCCCTGCCCTCATGCTCTCTCCGCCGAGGAGGCACCCGATCGTCACTTTCCTCGTGGCCTTCGAAAAGCGCGCTATCTCGGAGCCCAGGTGGACGGGGTCCAGGAGTGCGGAAGGAACGGCGATGATGATTGCAATATCCCAATCGTCCTGGAACCTGGTCATGACATCGAAGACACGGGCATACCTCTCGGCCCCGCCGTCCCCCACGATGTCCATCGGGTTCTCCCTGCTCCACATGGGAGGCAGGAACGAGTCGAGTTCGGCTCTCATCCTTCCCGGGAGGGGGACGAGGTCTATGCCGTACCAATCCGCGAAGTCGGATGCCATGACAGCAAAACCACCTGCAGTGGTGACGACTATCCCGCGGTTCCCCTCAGGGTAGCCCTCGGATGCAAGGAGTTCGGCCACGTCGAACGCCTCTTCTATCGAGTACACGGGGATGATCCCAGCCTGCCGGAACGCCGCCTGGTACACCTCGTAGTCGCCTGCGAGCGACCCTGTATGGGAAGCGGCGGCCTTCGTCCCGAGCCGGGACGCCCCGGACTTGAATGCGATCACCGGGATAGTCGGAGTGATCTCCGATACCATCTTCAGGAATTCCCGGCCCTTCCGTATCTCCTCGATGTAGAGGATGATGGCACGAGTATGCGGGTCTTGCTCCATGACCCGGAGGTAGTCCACGAACCCGAGGTCGGCCTGGTTGCCCACGCTGATGATCATCGAGAACCCGATCTGCTCGGGGACACTCCAGTCTACAATGGTCGTGATGACCGCTCCGCTCTGTGATACGAACCCGATGGGGCCGGCCCTTGGCATGACGGGGTCGAAAGTCGCATTGAGGCCGAGCCGGGGGACCACGATACCGAGGCAGTTCGGCCCGACGACCCGGATCCCCGCATTCCTCGCAAGGGCAAGGACCTCTTCTTCCAGCAGCGCCCCCTCCCCGCCCTCCTCCCGGAACCCCGAGGAGAGGATGATTGCGAGGGGCACCTTCTTCTCCCCGCACTGCCGGACGACGCCGGGGACCGCGTGTGCAGGGACTGCAATGACCGCTGCATCGACTTCACCCGGTATCTCCCTGACAGCAGCGTACACCTTCTTTCCCAGTATCTCTGCATGGCGCGGGTTGACGGGGTAGACAGGGCCGGGAAACGAGAGGAGGTTCCGCAGGACGACATACCCGATCTTCGAGGGGTCGGCGGATGCCCCGATGACTGCAACGGAACGGGGAGAAAAGAGCCCGGGGTCCACCGGGGGCATCGGTTCCTCCCTGCTGGAAAATGCCGGTTCCCCGGAAAAGGCGCGGATATCAACGACCGTGCAGCCTTCGCGGTAGAGGATGACCGGGTTGCAGTCGAATTCCAGGAGTGTCTCGTCATGGAGAAAGAACTCGGAGAGGGAGAGGACCGTGTCGACGAGGGCTTCTTCGTCCAGGGGTGGGGAGCCCCTGAAGCCGCGGACGAGCGGGTATCCCCTCATCTCGCGCACCATCTCCCGAAGGACCTCCCTTTCCACGGGCAGCACCCTTATCGAGACGTCCTTTAGGAGTTCGACCAGGACCCCGCCCATCCCGCAGAGGATGACCTTGCCGAAGGCCGGGTCTGTCTTTCCCCCCACGATGATCTCGAGGCCGGGGGGGCGCTGTGCCTGCACGAGGACGCCGTGCAGGACCGCCCCGGGTACCCGGCGGGGCACTTCCAGGAGCATCCTCTCGCAGGCGCTCCTCGCCTCCTCCGCGGAGCTTATCCCCGTGGCGACTCCCCCCGCGTCGGTCTTGTGGACCACCTGGTCGGAGAGGATTTTCAGCACGACCGGGTACCCGATCGAGTCTGCAGCCTTTCCGGCCTCTTCGGGCGTCCTCGCGACTGCGAATGCCGGAACATCGATCCCTGCCCTTCTCAGCCTCTCCATTGCCTCGGGGATACCGATCGTTCCCCGGTCCCCCCCTCCCCCCCGGTTTTCACCGGGCGCTCCGCCTCCTTTCGTAAATTTTGCCCCTTCTGCCATGCCTGCTCTTCCCTTTGGCGTAGCCTGTCATTACCGTATCGGACCGGCGGATACTCCCGCCGCCCGTCCCTGCATGCCCTTTATTGCATTTCCCCGTGATTATTCCTGCATGGAAAGAAGGGGCGGCCCCCGCAGGGACCGGCCGGGGAGTCCCGTTCCACGGGAGCAGGGAGAGCCCAGGTCTCCACCTCCCGCAGAGGGGCTTCCGCCCGCCATATCCGATGCAATACGTGCGTACATCGAGAAGAAGACCGGGAAGGAATGGGGCGACCCAACCCTCTTCGAAAGGCTTTCGCGGGCAATCGTCGCCCAGAAATCCCAGTACTGGAAAAGGGGGCAGAAGAAGATCTCGTACAGGAAGGGGTACCAGGCCCTTGGGTACCTTGTATACCAGTTCCCTGTCTATTACGCCCAGGCGGTGTACCTGATGCACGAGCTGGAGGAGAGGGGGCTTCTCTTCCCCTCCATGCGTATCCTCGATGCAGGCACGGGGCCCGGGACCGTGCCCCTCGCGATCGCCGGTTTCCTGGAGGAGAAGAAGAGCTTCACAGCCGAGGTCTTTTCGATCGAACGGTCCGAGGAGTTCATCGAGGCATTCGGTTTCCTCGCGGAGCGGGCCCTCCCGGATGCACGGTTCGTCTCCCTCCACGACCCTTTGCGGGGAGACATCCAGTCCCTCGGGCCTGGCGATATCCCCCCCTCCCTCGACCTGGTCGTCTTCCAGAATGTCCTCAACGAGATCCCCTCCAAGGACCCTGCAGAGAAGGGGGAACTCGTCAGGAAGTTCGCCGGAAGGCTGTCGGAGAGGGGGAGCATCCTCATCGCGGAGCCCGCCGATCTTGACAACTCCCGGGAACTGAGGAGGGTCGCCTCGCTTGCGTCGGGAGAGGGCCTCTTCATCCACGCACCCTGCCGGTTCCTCTGGGGCCAGGCCTGCCCCGGGGAAGACTGCTGGAGCTTCGTTGAGAAGCCTCCCATACGGCCTCCTCCCTTCATGCAGGACCTCGCCAGGGGTAAGGAGTGGTACCGGTTCCAGAACGTGGATATCAAGTACTCCTATTCCATCCTGCGGAAGGTCCCCCCTCCCGGTGTTGCCGGGACCCCTCTTTCGGCAAAGAGATACGTAAGGCTCTCCACTCTTGCACGCCACGTGGACCGGAGGGTCCGGGTCGCCGCCACCGTTGCGTCCGGCGACCTCGGCGACCCTGCGACGCACGTCTTCTTCGTATGCGACGGGAGCCCGGGTGCGCCCGCCTATGCCGTCCTGCCGCGGTACCACGTGAACGAGAAGAACAGGTGGCTCCTTTCCGCCTCTTACGGGGACCTCGCAGAGTTCTCGTCCGTCCTCGTCCGTTTCAACCCCCGGTACAGGGCATACAACCTCCTCGTGACACGGGAGAGCACGGCAAGGCCGTTCCCGGCGTGAGAAGGCCGGCCCGGGAAGATGGATAGGGATTTATCCCTTCAATCTTCCATACTGAAGGTATGCAGGGCAACGGGTAGGGGACCTCATGGCACCTGTTTTCCGCACGCCAGCCATGGTACGAGGGGTTTAGGGAAAAGATGCGGCATATCATCTCTATCCAGGACCTGGGCAGGGAGGAGATAGGCAGGATACTGGACCACGCGGCGGCGATCCAGTCCCGCTCCTACGACCCTTCCGCGCTGGAAGGGAAGTTGCTCGGCCTCCTCTTCTTCGAACCGAGCACGCGGACGCGGATGTCGTTCGCGGCGGCGATGGCGCGCCTCGGGGGTGACTTCCTCTCCATGGACAGCGTGGAGGCTAGTTCCATGGCAAAGGGGGAGACCCTTGCAGACACCATCAGGGTCGTGAGCGGGTATGTGGACGCGATCGTGCTCCGCCACCCAAGAGAGGGGGCCGCCCGGCTCGCGAGCGAGTTCGCCCACGTGCCCGTGATCAATGCCGGGGACGGCGCAGGGCAGCACCCCTCGCAGACCCTCCTCGACCTGTTCACGATCCGGCAGTCCATGCCGCTTGAGAAGATCCACGTGGGTCTCCTCGGCGACCTGCGGTACGGGCGGACCGCCCATTCCCTCGCCCATGCCCTCTCCCTCTACAACGTGACGATCCATGCCATCACGCCCAAGGGCCTCGAGCTCCCGGCAGGGCTCGCGGCAGAGCTCCGCGATGCCGGGACCGAGGTCGTCGAGCACGGGGACATCGCATCGTGCATCCGCGAACTCGACGTGCTCTACGTCACGCGGATCCAGAGGGAGCGGTTCCCGGACGCCGCCTCCTACTTCAAGGTCGCATCGAGCTACCGGGTGACGCCCGAGCTGCTCACCGGGACAAAGGATCGCTTCATCGTCCTCCACCCGCTCCCGAGGCTCGACGAGATAGACCCCCGCGTCGACAGCCTCCCGTGCGCCCGTTACTTCGAGCAGTCGGCGAACGGCATTCCGGTCAGGATGGCAATGCTCCTGCGGGTGATGGAATGAAACGGGAGAAGGATGCACGGGAGGGCCTCCTCATCAGCCCGATCGAGAACGGGACGGTCATCGACCACATCGCGGCGGGAGAGGCCCTCAACGTGCTGCGCATCATCGGGATCACGGGGAGCACCCAGGAATCGATATCCGTGGCGACCAACGTCGAGAGCAAGAAGATCGGGACGAAAGACATCGTGAAGATCAAGAACCGCGAACTCCGGAAGGAGGAGGTCGACCGCATCGCCCTGATAGCCCCGAAGGCCTCGATCAACATCATCAGGAACTACAAGGTCTGGGAGAAGAAGGGCGTGGAGACCCCCGACCGCGTCGTCGGGATCGTCCGGTGCCCGAACCCGGGCTGCATCTCCAACACGAACGAGCCGATCCAGCCCTGTTTCCTCGTCCAGGAGAAGGGTCTCCGCTGCCTCTACTGCGACTGGCTGATCACGAAGGACATCACGAGCCACATCATCTGACCCGTTCCCCCCTGCGGGGGCACTTGTTCCAGGATCCCCCTGGAGTTCCCGGGCACGTGACTGTCCTATCGTTGTCCCATACCCCGGCTGTGCTGCAGGATCCCCCTGGCTATTCCGGGTACCAGCCGTTTCCACCCGGAAAACCGGGTCCATATGCCCGTTCGTCGGAAACGCTATCTCTCCGCACGCGAGAGCTAAGGGAAGCGGCACTCGCGCCAGGGGTATTTCATCCATGGTTCCTATCGAGACATCCGGACTGACGAAGTACTACGGGGACCTCTGTGCTGTAGACCACCTCGACCTCTCCGTGGGAAACGAGATCTTCGGTCTCTTAGGGCCGAACGGTTCCGGCAAGACCACGACCGTCCTGATGCTGACGACCCTCCTCGAACCGACCCGCGGTTCCGCCCGTATATGCGGGTTCGATACACGGGACGAGGCCCAGGAGGTCCGGAGGCAGCTCAGCTACGTGCCCCAGGAGATGGCGGTGGACGTCAAGCTGACCGGTAGGGAGAACGTGTCACTCTTCGCCAAGCTCTACGGGATCGCCGGGAGGGACGATGCAGTCGACCGGGCGCTCGGGATGATGGACCTCTCGGAGAGGGCGGACGACCTCGTCCGCACCTATTCCGGCGGGATGCGGAGGCGACTGGAACTGGCGCAGGCCCTCGTCCACGAACCGAAGGTGCTCTTCCTGGACGAGCCGACACTGGGCCTCGATGTCGCGTCGCGGAGAAGAATCTGGGACCATATCAGGACACTCCGGTCACGGGGGATGACCATCTTCGTCACCACCCACTACATGGACGAGGCCGACGCCTCGTGCGACCGCGTCGCAATCCTCGACCGGGGGCGGGTCGTCGCCATGGACTCCCCGGCAGCCCTCCGCGCCAGGGTCGGAAAGGACGTCATCAGCGTGCGGGTCACCGGGAGCGTCCGCGGCCCGTTCCCGGAAGGGATAGAGTACCTGGGTGGGAGGGGAGACGGAGAGGCAGTCTTTTCCACGGATTGCGGGTCGGAAAAGGTCCCGCTCCTCTTCCGCTGGCTCGAGGAGCGGGGTGTGACTGTCCGTTCCATCAGCGTGCACGAACCGACGCTCGACGATATATTCCTCGCGCTGGTCCCAACCCGCGAGGACGGGTACGGATTCGACGACCACAAGTTCAGGACGATGCTGCGGAGGAGATGAATGAAGGAGATCGTCTACTACTTCGAGCGGGACATGCTCCGCTGGTTGAGGGGCAGGGTCTCCGTCGTCTCGGCCCTCATTGCGCCTGCCGCGTGGCTCATCTTCGTCGGGCTGGCACTCCCGACAACGTTCTCGGAACACTATATCGACTTCATCACCCCCGGGATCCTTGTCATGACGATGCTCGGGGTCTCCCTCCAGGGGGGTTCCCTCCTGGTATTCGACAAGATCCTCGGTTTTCTCAACAAGTTCCTGGCACTCCCCTCGTCCCGCGAGAGTATCCTCTTCGGGAAGATACTCTTCATCACGACGAGGGGGCTCATCCAGGCAACGGTCATCCTCGTCCTTGCCTGGGCCCTCGGCGCATCGCTCTTCTCCCTGCCAGTAGTCCTCCTCTCGTACGGCATCCTCGCGCTCTTCGGGGTCCTCCTCTCGGCTTTCTCGACGACGATCGCCCTCTACCTGTCCGACCATGACTCGTATGCTGCGTTCAACGCGATGGTGAGCATGCCGCTCTTCTTCACGAGCAGCGCCCTCATGCCCTACTCCGTGATGCCGCCATGGCTCTCGGCGATCGCCTACTGGAACCCGGTGAGCTTCGCGATCGATGCCATCCGCTCCCTCCAGGAGGGCGTCATCGCCTGGACACGGATCGGTGCGCTCGCCCTGCTCGTCGTCGCATTCTGCGTGCGGAAGTTCCGGAGGGTGACGATATGAGGGAGGGGGATCTCTCCCTCGTGCCCGTGCGAGATCTCCCTGGGACCCAGCGCCCGGAACCGCCACACGAACGCCCCGCCCAGGCGATGGCCCAGGTCCCGTGGTCATCGAACCGTTCTCGCCATGTCGTTGTCCCGGGTCCATCGGTCCGACATATGCCAATTGCCGAAAGGCTGGTCCACGTTTTCCCTCTCCCAATGAATAAGAAAGTATTTCCGCAAAAAAGGTTCAAATAAGGTCGAGTGATATCCCATGGAGAAGAAATCGATTCTCGTTCTGACCATCTGCATCCTTTGGACATGTGTCGCTTGCTGTTCTGCGGCCGTGCCCCTCGAGGCGATCTCGGCCTACAACAGGGGCGTCGACCTCGCGATGGAAGGGCAGTTCGACGAGGCCCTTCTCTCGATCGACCAGGCGCTGTCGCTGGACCAGAACTTCACCCTCGCCTGGATCACGAAGGCAGGGATCCTGAACGTGAAGGGAGAGTTCAACGAGTCGCTGGAGGCGTCGGACAGGGCGCTCGCACTCGACGAGACCCAGGCAGAAGCATGGACCAACAAGGCAGGTGCACTCATCTCCCTCCAGAGGCTGGAAGAGGGGCTCGAGGCTGCCAACAAGGCCATAGAACTCGACCCCAGGCTCTCCGAGGCGTGGATAAACAGGGCCACTGCCCTGTCGGGCCTCGGGCGGACAGAGGAGGCGGACGAGGCCATGAAGATGGCAATGTTCCTGATGGAGACGCCGGAGGCGGTCCCCACGGATGTCGGGGGGACCCCGCCTGCGACCATGACGACGACTGCGCCCCTATCGCCCCTGCTGGCCCTCCTCGCGACCGGTGCCGCAGCCCTCGTGTCCCGGAAGGGCCGCTAGGTCCCGCACCTCTTTTTTATTCTTCGCTTTTTTGTGTGGGTAATCGAGTACGAGTGGGGGCTCTCCATTCCCCACACTTCCCTGGCAGGAGAGACCCTGCCACCGGCAGCAGGCAACGCGGTCGCGGTTCACCGACTGGCAAGACCAGGAGTATCGCGATAACCGCGTGGGCTGGTGAGATGCAGGGTCAAATATGCAGCCAGGCAATGGGCATCCGGGGAGCCTCGAAACATACGGCGAGTGGATACGGGGACACCGTGCAGGAAGATGTGCACGGGGGAGGACCCGGCGTGCACAAAAGTGATGCTGAGAGTACAGGAGACATTTCACACAGGACAGGTTATGAATATGTATGATGGTGCCGGTTCAATGCACTCACTCAACGGTAGGATCGGCGTGCCCTGGGCATGGGCGATGACCTGAAGGGAGATAAACGTGGAGGCGAAATCCACTGTGGTTTTTCTGGATCTTTTCCGCATCTGGCAGGCCAGGGCATTCACTCGTTTCCATCCGGGCAGCCCGCCGCTGCATCCCGTGGGCCCTCTCCCCTGCCCCTGAGCACCTTCCCTGTCTCGTCGATCTCACCCCGGTATATCCGGGTGCTCGATATCCACTTCCCGTCCTCGGCGAGGACGCACGATATCTGGTGGATGTCGACCTTGCGGTGCCCCTTTTCGCTCCGGAGGACGTTGATCTCGCGCCCGACCGGGAGCGTCTCCTCGCTCACGACGAGGGCGTCGAAATCTGCGTCGAGCGTCAACCCGTACCTGTCATCGAGCGGCTCGATGGAATATGCAGCCGGAAACCCTTTCGAACGGATGAACTCTTCGAGCACCCTTTCTCTCTCCTGGAACGGGCGCACGGGATGGACTTTTCGGGATGCGAAGGCATCTGTCGTCAGCCCGATTGTGACCACGCCGTCCCGGCCGGCGAGTTCGAAGGACCGTGCGATAAGCCTCTTGTGCCCATCGTGGAAAGGGTCGAAGGTTCCCCCGACCATAACCTTCATTGTGCGTGATAATGAATTTTTATGAGTATTATGGCTATTGGTAAAGCCGGAGCAGGTGACCGGTTCATCGCGGGGAACGCGACCGTCCTCGGCGACGTTGACATGGGGGATTCCGTGAGTGTCTGGTTCGGGGCAGTCGTCCGCGGCGATCGTGACAGGGTAACGATTGGAGACCTGTCCAATGTCCAGGACAATGCCGTCATCCACACGAGCGAGGGGTTCCCGGTCTGCATCGGCAGGGAGGTCTCTATCGGGCACGGGGCGATCCTCCACGGGTGCACGGTACGGGACAGGGTCCTCGTGGGGATGGGTGCCATCGTCCTCAACGGCGCAGTCGTCGGCGAGGACACGCTCCTCGGTGCCGGGACAGTCGTGACCGAGGGGACGGTCGTCCCGCCCGGGTCTGTCGTCGTGGGTGTCCCGGGAAAGGTCATCAAGCAGGTCTCGGAGGAGCAGAAGAGGCATATCACCCGGAACGCCTCCGTTTACTGGGAGATGGCCGCGAGGTACAGGGATGCCTGACGTCGTTGTCATCGGGGGCGGTGTCTCCGGGATCCAGGCAGCCCTCGACCTCGCGAACCACGGCATCGATGTCTACCTGGTCGAGAAGGAGCCGTCCATCGGCGGCCACATGGCGATGCTCGACAAGACGTTCCCGACGAACGACTGCTCGATGTGCATCCTCTCCCCGAAGATGCTGGACGTGTACCGGCACCCCCGCGTCCACACGATGACCTGTGCGAGGGTCGTCTCCGTCTCCGGGAAACCTGGCGAGTTCCAGGTCACCATCAGGAAGATGCCCCGCTACATCGACGAGGAGAAGTGCAACGGGTGCGGCGACTGCATCTCCATATGCCCGGTCGAAGTGTACAACCGGTTCGACGCGGGCCTCGGTGTCCGGAAGGCCATCTACAAGCCCCACAACCAGGCGGTGCCGGACATCGTGGTCAAGGACCCGGACCACTGCATCGAGTGCGGGCTCTGCTACGATGTCTGCGGCGTGGATGCGGTCCGGGAGGAGGACGAGGAGAGGGACATGACGGTCGGTGCGACGAGCATCGTCATCGCGTGCGGGTACGAAGCCTTCGACGCCCGGAAGAAGGACCAGTTCCAGTACCTCGTCCTCCCGGACGTCGTCACGGGCCTCGAGTTCGAGCGGATGATGAACGCGAGCGGCCCGACGGGCGGAAAGGTCTGCCGCCTCTCCACGGGGGAGACGCCCCGCTCGGTCGTCTTCGTCCAGTGCGTCGGGTCGCGGGACATCCCTGCGGGCAGGCCCTACTGCTCGGGTGTCTGCTGCATGTATGCCATCAAGAACGCGATCCTGCTCCGGGAGAAGTACCCCGGCATCGACGTGACCATCCTCTACATGGACATCAGGGCCTATGGCAAGGGGTACGAGGAGTACTACCAGAGGGCGATCGGGGCGGGCGTGAAGTTCCTCCGCGGGATGCCCGGCGAGATACTCGGCGACGGTGAGTCCCTCCTCGTCCGCGTGGAGAACACCGAGAACGGGGAGATGGTCGAGCTCCACCCGGAACTCGTCGTCCTCTCCACCGGGCTCGAGCCGGCCGGGTCCGTGGGCGAGATCGCGGAGATGCTCGGGCTCCCCAGGGAATCGACGGGGTTCTTCCAGACACTGAACGAAAAGATCGATACCGTCGCAACGATCCGGCCCGGGATCTACCTCGCAGGGACGGCGGCGGCGCCGCGGGACATCCCGGACTGCGTCGCCCATTCGGGCGCTGCCGCGATGCGTGCGTTCATCGATGCCTCGAGAGACGGTCCCAGCCGATGAAGGCCATCGAGACGATCTCCTGGGACGACGCCGCCGGGGCCGTCACGCTGATCGACCAGACGCGGTTGCCGGGCAGGTGCCGGCTCGTCCGTTGCAGGACGGTGGACCGGCTCGTTGCGGCGATCCGGGACCTCGAGGTCCGCGGTGCCCCGGCCCTCGGGATCGCCGGGGCTTACGGCGTGCTCCTCGCCGCGAGGCGCATCCACGAGCGTGACCACGCCCTGTTCCTTCGGAGCCTCTCGGCCGAGGCCGAGAAGGTCAGGACAGCGAGGCCGACGGCAGTCAACCTCTCCCTCGGTGTCAGGGTGGTCATGGACGCCGCGGAAAGGGCAGGCTCGGTGAAGGAAGCGAAGGAGAATGCACGGGACGCCGCGACGTCCTTTGCCGATGTGGAATCGCGGTCGTGCCACGCTATCGGGGAGAGCGGGGCCGCACTTCTGCCAGAGAGATGCACCGTGCTGACGCACTGCAACGCGGGGGCGCTCGCCTGCGGGGAATGGGGGACAGCCCTCGGCGTCGTCCGCTCGGCGATCGTGCAGGGCAAGGAGGTGTCGGTCATCGCGTGCGAGACCAGGCCGCTCCTCCAGGGGGCACGCCTGACGGCATGGGAGCTCCAGAGGGACGGGGTCCCGGTCACCGTGATCCCGGACTCGGAGGCTGCGTTCCTGATGCAGCGGCAGGAAGTCGACCTCGTCATCGTGGGGGCCGACAGGGTCACGCGGGACGCCGTCTTCAACAAGGTGGGGACGTACATGCACGCGGTCTGCGCCCGGCACCACGGCATCCCGTTCTACGTCGCCGCACCCCTCTCCACGTTCGACCCGGTCCACGCGTCACGGGAGGTCACCATCGAGGAGAGGGCTCGGGACGAGGTCGCTTCCTGCGGGGGATCTGTCGTGGTCCCGGACGGCGTCGGCGTGAAGAACTATGCCTTCGACACCACGCCCCATGACCTCGTCACTGCATTCGTGACGGATATCGGCGTCCTCCACCCGCCCCTCGACTGGGAAGAACTGGGGAGAGCCTTCGGCCCCGCAGGCACGGTGTAGTGCAATGACGCTCGTCCCAGTGACCATCAGGGGTATCGTCTTCCTGGTGGGCGAGATAACCCTCGTCATCATCATCGGCCTCTTCGTCCTGTCCCTCGTCCTCGTATGGATCTCCATCATATCCATCAATACGGGCAGGCTCTTCTTCCCCCGTTTCGTCAAGGCTGGCATGGTGTTCGTCGAGGGTTTTGCAAAGGCGCTCTTCCGGCTCTTCGGCCTCGAGGACAGCGAGGTCCTCACCTTCTTCATCGCGCTGCACAACTCCATGAACAAGCAGAGCTTCGCAGAAATCCCTCCCGAAGAGCGGGCCATCTTCTTCCCCCAGTGCCTGCGATCCTCCCGGTGCCCTGCAAACCTCTCGCCCGAGGGCATCTCCTGCAGGAGCTGCGGCGCCTGCAGCATCGGGTACTGGAGGAAGGTCCTCTCTGCCATGGGCTACCGGGTCTTCATCGTGCCGGGGTCCTCGTTCATCAAGAGGATGGTCAGGGCCTACCGCCCGAGGGCCATCATCGGCGTCGGGTGCCTCTCCGAGGTCAAGGACGGGCTCGAGATGTCCGACAAGATGGGGCTCGTCTCGATGGGCGTCGTCACGCAGAAGGACGGGTGCGTGGAGACGAGCGTGGACTGGGAGAAGGTCATGGACGTGGCGACGCTCGGCGTAGACCCCGCGAAAATTCCGCGGGAGGCAGGGGACGCCCCGTTTTTTTCCTCGCCGTCACAGGAAT
Organism: Methanobacteriota archaeon; assembly: GCA_029555345.1. Taxonomy (GTDB): domain Archaea; phylum Halobacteriota; class Methanomicrobia; order Methanomicrobiales; family Methanospirillaceae; genus Methanolinea_A. The sequence goes on from JAKPSJ010000026.1 coordinate 17,512, forward strand.
AGGGCGGAGAGGGAGAACACCACGAGCGAGGCGAACATCGCGTACTTGACGAGGGACGTCCCCCTCGTCTCCTTGAGGCACTCGGGGGTCCGGCACGAGAGGACGCGAAGCGCTGTCCAGAGGATCAGCGCGTCGACGACCGCGATCCCTGCGAGGTAGGGAAGGCCCCACCAGAGGCAGGGCACGACGCTCGCGCCTATCGCGACCACGAGGAACGCGAACCCGAGGCGGATGACAGGGTACACGCCCATCCGCACGGGGAGGGTCGATGCCCCGCCTGCCGCGTCGCCCGAGACGTCCTCGGCGTCCTTCCAGAGCTCGCGGGCGAGCATGGCGAAGAAGGTGACGAGGGCGATCGGCAGGACGCGGACCGCCGTATCCACCCCGGCATAGGCAGCCCCGAACACGAAGATCGAGGCCGTCAGGTACGATATCGCGATGTTTCCGGCACCGGGAGTCCGCTTCAGGCTCACTGCGTACCAGACCAGGAGGAACGTGTTGAACCCGGCGATCGCCACGCAAAGTGGGTTCATGGCGAACGAGATGGCGAGCCCTGCCAGGAAAAGGACCGCGGAGTAGGAGAGAACGGAGTCCCTGTCCACCAACCCGGAAGGGATCGGCCGCCCGGGACGGTTGATGCGGTCTATCTCCACGTCGCAGTAGTCGTTGATGGCATTGCCGCCGGCCGTGACGAGGAAGACGACGAGAAAGACCCAGGCGACTCCCGGCGAAAGCGTCCCTGTCGCCATCAGGAACCCGACGATGCCTGCCAGGCCTGCCACGACGGCATTGGCAGGGCGGATGACCTGGAGATAACCGGAGAGGGGAAAGATGGGGCACTCCTCCACTCTACCTGTTTTTTCCGCCCTGCCAAAAAGGGTATCCATCTCCCGCGGTATCGATGGGAAAATAGCACGAAAAACGGGCGTGGAGGGATTTGAACCCCCGACCTACAGCTTAGGAGGCTGCCGCCCTGTCCAGACTAGGCCACACGCCCTGCCAATACCCATTGCCGATGAGAAGGTATAAGCGTGTCGAACCGCCACAACTTCCCGATATGGAATACGTTTGGGCAGAAGAGGGAAATTTGAAGTTTTTGATCCCAGCGACGGACCCCGCCCTCCCCTTTCCGCCCGGATCGGCGCCAGTCTTCTTCAACCCGAGGATGGAGCTCGCCCGCGATGCGACAGTCCTCATCGCCAAGGCCCTCCCGGTCTCCCGGTACCTCGATGCGATGGGGGCGACGGGCGTCCGCGGGCTCCGCATCGCAAAGGAGTGCGGCGTCCCCGTGGCCATCAACGACCGCGACCCGGAGGCGGTCTCCCTCGTCCTCCGGAACAGGGATGTCCTCGGGCTCCCCGTCGAGGTCACCTCTTCCGACGCGAACGCCCTCCTCTCGGAAAGGACATTCGAGACCGTCGACATCGACCCTTTCGGCAGTCCCGCTCCGTTCCTCGACTCGGCCATCAGGGGGTGCGGCAGGTTCCTCTTCGTGACCGCGACCGACACGGCACCCCTCTGCGGTGCACACAGGAACGCTGGAATCCGCAGGTACTTCGCCTCGGCGATGAACAACGAGTACCACGCGGAGACGGGGCTCCGGATCCTCCTTGGGTTCGTTGCCAGGGAGGCGGCCAGGTACGACCGGGGAGTCGAGCCCCTCTTCTGCTTCTCCCGCGAGCACTACTGCCGGCTCCACGTCCGCCTGCTCCGCGGCGCTGCGTCTGCAGACAGGTCGTGCAGGGCGATGGGGTACGTCCTCCAGTGCCCGTCCTGCATTTACAGGACACATGCCGCGGGGGTCCTGCCCCCTCAGGGGGAATGCCCATACTGCGGGAAACCCCTCGTCCCCATCGGGCCGCTCTGGACAGGGCCGCTCCAGGACAGGGACGTCCTGGTGCGTGTCAGCGAATTGGTCCCCGGGAGCGGCTACAGGCTTTCTGCCAGACTCCAGAAGCTGGTCGATGCGTGCCTCGGGGAACTCGACATCCCCTTCCACTACGACTACCACCGGGTCGCCCGCTACTTCCGCGTCTCTCCCCCCCCTATCGAACGGGTGATCGACTCTCTCCGGGGTTGCGGGTACGCGGCGTCACGGGCTCATTTCAGCGGCACCGCCATCAAGACGGACGCCCCCCTCTCGGCTCTCCGCGATGCCCTTGCAGGAGACCGCCGCGATTGATCGGGAAGACCCGATTGCCTCGTTCTTCCGTGGAAACAACGACGATGCATCTCGCGGCAGGCCCGGCACATCAAAATGCCCGAGGAGATTTCGATGAGGAAAACGTCCTCGCGAACATTGCCACGCTGCCCTCTCCGGGACCTGCAATATTCTTAATACTGCCGAGGGACCCTTTTACA
>JAKPSJ010000032.1 GCA_029555345.1 Methanobacteriota archaeon
GGCTGATGAAGCTTTGTCCCGCACTTGCGGTTGCAGCGCTCGAATAGCCGGAAATGCGTCTTTCGAATGCAATGGGGTATATATAAGCGGGGTTCGTGGTTTTCACAACAACGGAGAACTTTTGTCCCTGGTTGACAGTGACAGGGTCAATGGGGACTGTGTGGTAACCGGCATACTGCATGGTCCCCGAACGGCTGGCTCTCAGCGTCCCGCTCCGGGGCTGAACGGTGGTGGGGTCTGTGTAGACGTATATCTCGTATGATGAACCCGTCTCCGTGGTGTAGAATCCAACTGCATTGATGGACTGGGCAACCGGTGCAGTGAAGACATTCGCACTCCATGCGGATAGTGTTCCATACCCAAGGCTGGATATCCACCCCAGCGGGTCATACTGGTGGATATAGTCGTAATTCGTGACCGGTTCGGCGCTCTTGAAAACGGCAAGCTCCTCGTGTCCAAGGAACTTGTCGTAATAGGATATCCAGAAGTAGCCGTTCCCATTCCAGCTGCTCCCCCAGCTGTTCTTGCAGAGAAAGGCGCCGGGGCCGGGCGCTCCTGTCACGGATCGGGTATCGTCCCACCCGACGATGGTGATCATGTGGTTGCCGCTCCCTGCGGAACCCGACGGGGGATAGTAATAGCCACCCGTTCTCATGTATGCACTGTTCCAGTAGAACGAGGCGGACACACCCCCGTAGTTTACGATTGCGGCCTTGATATGGTCATTATCGGTTGCACTTGTCTTCTTCGGGAGGTAGAGGACTTCCTGGACGTGTTTCTGGACAGGAGTGTTCTGTCCCTCGTTCATCGGGCCGCTCCAGCGGGCGAGGTAGGCATTGGACATATCGTTGTTGCCGCCGGCACAGGAAGGATAGTCGAACCCATGGTTGGCGTTGAGGTGCCACTCGTTGAAGTCCCGTGGTTCTCCCGGCATGAGGGTCGATTCCAGCGATCCGTACGCACCGTATGCCCAGCAGTCACCGCACGAGCCCTGGTCCCTTACGGGCGTGACCCGCCCTTCCGAGACGAGGGAATAACTGGAGGGAAACGCAAAAGTTGCAATTTCCGTTCCGGATAACGAGAGGTACGAGAGGTCGAGGGGCGAGGGGATGTAACCGGTGGGCTCACCCGCTGCCCCGGAATCTGCCACGCCCTGCTCCAGGAACCGGACGAATGCCGGGTTCGGGGGGGCTTCCCCGGGTTCATAGACCGGGACAGGGGTTTGCGTCGGCGTGGGAGTAGGGAGGGGAGTCGTCGGTGCCGGGCTGACGGGGACACCGAGCGCACGGGGGGCATTGACCCTCCCGCCCGTCGCAACCTTTCCCTCGAGGGAGGAAAGGCGGTCTGCGGAGGCAAGAATGGCCTCTTTAAGGTGGAGGCTTGAATAGCCGGGGTTTTCCGCCTTCACGAGACCTGCAATACCGGTGACAAAGGGGACGGCCATCGAGGTCCCGGAAAAGGACGAGTATCCCCCGCCCCTTGCAGTCGAGAGGATGCCTGCACCGGGTGCCGCGATAGCGACAGATGCCGCCCCGAAGTTGGAGAACGGCGCCAGCCGATCGGATTCATCGGTTGCAGACACGCTGATCACGTTCGGGAGGTCAAACGATGCAGGATAGACGGGGTTCTCGTCGTTGTCAGTCCCGCTGTTCCCGGCGGCACAGATGAAGAGGGCGGGAGAAGATGCCATCGCGTCCCGGAGTGCAGGGTAGGGATACGTCCCACCCCATGAGAAGCTGATGATATCTGCCCCGATTCCGTCTGCATACAGGACGGCATCGATGGCATCACTCTCGTACCCGTACCCCTCCGGCCCGATCACTTTCAGGGGAACCAGTTTTGCGTTCCAGAGGACACCCGAGATACCGAGGTTGTTGTTCCCCCTCGCCCCGATGACCCCTGCACAGGCAGTACCGTGCCCGTTTCCGTCCATCGGGTCGTTGGTGTCACCAAAGAAGTCCCAGCCGATCGCGTCGTCGACATACCCGTTGCCATCGTCGTCGATCAGGTTAGCCGGGATCTCCCCGCTGTTGGACCACAGGGCCCCGGAGAGGTCGGGGTGCGTGTAATCGATTCCGGTGTCAGCGACCGCGATGATGACGTCAGCCGACCCGGTCGTCCTGTCCCACGCACGGGGAGCCTCGACCTTCTCCAGCCCCCATTCCTGGGAATAGAGGGGGTCGTCCGGGATTGCAAGGAGCGAGATCTTGTAGTTGGGTGTGGCAGAGAGCACGGCGGGGTCCGCCTGGTACTCGGCAATGGCCTCCTCAACGCTCTTTCCCGGCGGGAGCTTGACGACCTGGGTCCCGGCCATGCCCTTCCGGCTGTATTCTTTTTTCACCGTTGCGCCGACCGCCCGGTGTGCACGGGACGTTACCTGAGCCCGGGATTTCTCGTCGGAGACAGCAGA
>JAKPSJ010000046.1 GCA_029555345.1 Methanobacteriota archaeon
TATGTCCCTCTCGGTGTCTTCAACGTGCGGGAAAACGTGCGGCTGGCAATGCGGCAGCCTTACCTGGAGTTCGAAGACCTTCCAACAGCCCTTGCAGACGTCGCGGGCCGCCTTGTTCTGCCTGTCGAGAGATTCGTCCCCGAGAGTAATATCCTTGCAGACAGGCTCAAGGGCCGCCAGACCACGCTCGACATGTTCCACGAAGGCAGCATGCCTGGCCCGGAATGAGTCTCGGTCCCGGAAAGGCCCATTCGGTCGAGCATGGCATGGCAGATTTTTTCCACCATTGCATGGGCCGGGTTTTCGCGATTCTCATTCCCCGTGGCGATGAACTCCGGTCCTTCCGGCAGTGGGAAACCTGGGATCAGGACAATCAAGACACCATCGCCTTTTTCCTGTCCTTCTCCCGGTAGCCGTCGAGGATGAGGGACGTGATGTTCCTGACCGGTCGGTCCGTGTGCTCCATGATGTGGAACTCGCAGAAGGGGCAGGAACTGACAACGATATCTGCACCTGTCCTTTCTATCTCTTTTTTCCGGTTTTCGGCAAGTGCAGCAGCCACCTCGGGCATCCCGGAGCGGACACCACCGCCCGAGCCGCAGCAGACCGACGGCATCTCGACCAGGTCGGCGACCTGTGTGATGAGTTCCCGCGGTTCATCGCGTATCCCCTGCCCGCGCAGCAGGTGGCAGGGGTCGTGATAGGTGACTTTGACCGGGAGCCTTGCAGGCGGCTCGATGCCGAACTTCGTAAGGACCTCGTTGATGTCCATGACCCTGAAGGGTGTTTTGTAATCTCTTTTCAGCGTGGACCCGCACCCGGCGCACATGGTGAGTACGGTGTCGAGATTCCTGGAGACGAAGGCATCGATGTTCCTCTTTTTGAGGGTGTCAACGAAGCCGGTCTGGCCGGTTCGGATGAGGGGAGACCCGCAGCAGACCTGCTCCTTCGGGATGACGACGCGGATACCGTTCCTCTTCAGGACTTCCATTGCATCGCGGGCGGTTGCAGGGAGGCGGCCGTTGTACATGCAGCCGACAAAGAAGCCGACTGTCGCTTTTGCAGGGCCGTTAGGCTCGATGGTATCGGGGGAGTCCTCGAGGAACGTTGAGCCGGTCCGAACGATGCTCCTCCCCGTCTCGCGGACCAGCTGGGCGACCTCCAGGTGGCGGGGGAGCGTCAGGCCCTTTTTGTTTGCGAGGGCCCGCAGTTTCTCTATTGCCTTGCCCGGGATCTCTATCCCCTTCGGGCAGACCTTCCAGCAGGCCTGGCACGACGTGCAGGCAAAGAGACCGTGCGAGACCGCCTCCGTCACCCTGTCTTTCCTGTCCCGCGGGTCGAGTTCCAGCCGGAGTTCCTGTCGCATTGCCGCGGGGCCGTCGAACTGGGTGACATCCATCGCGGGACAGACCGAGATGCAGCAGAAGCACTCGATGCAGCTTCGCAGGGGCTTGATCAGCTCGGCCTTCTCGCGATCGGGAACGATTGGCTCTCCGCACGGCTGGATGCGGGGCAGTGTCTCGAGAAAAGTGAAGAGGTCGACGACGAGATCCTTCTTCACCGGCAGGTCGAGAGGCTCGACAGTCATCCCATCGATGGCCTCTTCCATGCATGCGAGCCCCGGGACCCCGTTCACCCGGACCGCACAACTCCCGCACTGCCCTGCCCTGCAGCAGGAGCGGAACGAAAGTGTCGGGTCGATATCGTCGTGGATGGCCTGGAGGGCGTGGAGGACGCGGGCGCCCTCGTTGACATCAACCACGTAGTTCTGATAGTGGGGTTTTTCATCGCTTTCCGGGTCAAACCGGAAGACGCGGACATGGATCTTCTTCATGCCCTCACCACCGTCTCGATCCCGCAGCGTTCGAGGGACTGGTACGTGTGCCCGTATGGAGAATTCCGGGCATCCCATGTCTGGACCACGTCTTTTCTCATGTGCGCCCCGCGGCTCTCCTTGCGCAGGAGTGCCCCCCTGACTACGAGCGAAGCAGAAAGCAGCATGTTCTGTGTCGTGCAGCACTCGGTGAGATTCTCTTCTGTCCTGGCAAGGAGGCGGAGAGAGGAGAGGTGGGTGATCACATTGAGAGTCTTCTTCAGGTCTTTTTCGGTCCGGAATATCCCCGCACCCTCCCACATGGCGGTCTTCAGGGACCGGGTCACAATGGAAGGTGGGACATCCCCGTCGAGGAAAGCAGCGAGACGCTCTTCCTGTGCATCGATTGCCCCTCTCTCGATGCGGGAACTCCTCCTTGGCGATTTGCCCGCGGACTCCCCGGCCCGTTTCCCGAAGACCTGCGTGTCGGCGAGGGCATTCCCTCCGAGGCGGTTCGCACCGTGGACGCCCCCTGCCACTTCCCCGCAGGCGAAGAGACCAGGCACTGTTGTCCCGGCCCCCGGCGTGATGCGGAGGCCGCCCATGACATGGTGGGCTGTCGGGGCGACTTCCATGGGCTCTTCACGGATATCCAGGCCGAACTTGAGGAACTGCTCGAGCATGACAGGCAGTCTCTCCTCCACCTGCTGCCGGGGCAGGTGGGTCACGTCGAGGTACACCCCCCCGTGTGGGGTGCCCCTGCCCTCCTGGATCTCGGTCGCAATGGCCCGCGAGACGACGTCCCGGGTAGAGAGCTCCATCCTGTCGGGGTCGTATTTTGCCATGAACCGTTCGCCGGCGGCGTTCCTGAGGACACCCCCCTCCCCTCTGACGGCCTCGGTGATGAGGCGTCCCCTTGCATCATAGGGGTAGACTGCACCGGTGGGATGGAACTGGACCATCTCCATGTCGATGAGCTCGGCCCCGGCCCGGTACCCGATGGCAAACCCGTCCCCCGTGCCACTGGAGGAGTTCGTGGAAATATCGAAGATCTGCGTGCCGCCCCCCGTCGCAAGGACCGTCGCATCTGACCGGATAGCAACGATCTTCCCTTTTCCGTCGAGGCAGAGTGCCCCGATCACGCGGTCGTTGCCCCGTACGAGGTCGAGCGCGGTCACCTCGCTGAAGACCTCGACGCCTGTCGAGGCCAACCGCTCGATAAGAGTCATCATGATCTCGTGGCCGGTCCTGTCACCCGCGTAGCACGTCCGGGGGAAGCTCTGGCCTCCAAAGGGCCTCTGGGCCACTGTGCAGCTGTCTGTCACGTCAAAGACAGCCCCCCACGCGAGCAGGTCGGTCACCCTCTGCGGGGCTTCCGCAACGAGGATGCTGACGAGCCCGGGTTCGTTGAGGTATGCCCCGCCTTTCATCGTGTCCTCGTAGTGAGTCTCGCAGGAGTCCTGTTCCCGCAGGACGGCGTTGTACCCACCTTCTGCCATGGGGGTACACCCGCCCTTGCCCGCAATCGTCTTGGAGACGAGGACGGTCTCCCCGAACCCCGAAGCCTCAATGGCAGCCCTGACCCCTGCTCCGCCACTCCCTATGACGAGGACGTGGCAGTCCAAAACCTCGGCTGACCGCATCTTATTATAATGTGGGTCATATACGTACATAAAGAGATTGTAAAGGACAGCGTGAGCCCAAATGAGGTTTTTGATGAAATTTGGCGGCACTTCTGTTGCAGATGGTGGAAGTGTCTCCCGCGTCGTGGACATCGTGGAGTCATGCTATGGTGCCGGGAACGAGGTCGCAGTCGTTGTCTCGGCCCAGAGGGGAGTGACGGACCAGCTCATTGCCATTGCGTCTGAACTTGCTAACAACACCGATTCAGGCGAGATCGGATCATTCATCAACTCCCTGCGTGTCCGGCACGGGAAGGTCCTCCTCGAGACAGCCGAGGACTACGCCGACGAGGTGGGGCTCCTCCTCGAGGAGCAGCTCGGCAACCTGGAAAACATCCTCACTGCGGTGCACAACCTGCGGGAACTCACCCCCCGATCGCTTGACTACATCATCACGTTCGGCGAAAGGCTCAATAGTCTCGTCATTTCTGCGGCACTGAAACAGCGGGGCATTCCATCCACGACGCTCGACGGCTGCGAGGCAGGCATCGTGACCACACCCAACCATGGCGAGGCTGTCGCCATCCCTTCAAGCGAGGGAAAGATAAAGAGCCACGTGCTGCCCCTGCTGGCGAGCACAGTGCCTGTCATCATGGGGTTCATGGGGTGCACAGAGAAGGGGGTCGTCACGACGCTCGGGAGGTCGGGGTCCGACTACTCTGCAGCGCTGATTGGAGCGGCGATCGACGCCGACGAGATCGTGATCTGGACGGACGTCGACGGGATCATGACCTCGGACCCGCGTATCATCCCCGACGCCCGGGTGATCCCACAGATCTCCTATGCCGAAGTCATGGAACTCTCTTATTTCGGGGCGAAGGTCATGCACCCCCGGTCCATCGAGCCCGCCATGAAGAAGGACATCCCTGTCCGTGTCAAGAACACGTTCAATCCTGAACACGCGGGGACTGCCATCGCCCGGGGCCAGAAAAGGGACAGCCGCGTTGTCAAAGCCCTCACGTACATCGAGAAGGTGGCCCTTGTCAACATCTGCGGGGCCCAGATGATCGGAAGACCGGGGGTTGCCAAGGCCATTTTCACCCTCCTCGCAGACCGGGACATCAACGTGATGATGATCTCGCAGGGCTCATCGGAAGCCAATATCTCCCTTGTCATTGACGAGAACCAGGAGGAGGTTGCAAAGGAAGCCCTCTCCGTGCTCGTCAAGGAGGGCCGGGTCAGGGAAGTGACCACGAACCGCGATGTCTGCGCCGTTGCAGTAGTAGGGGCAGGGATGGCAGGTGCGAGGGGGACTGGAGGCAGGATCTTTACGGCACTCGGCAACGGCGATGTCAACGTGATGATGATCTCGCAGGGCTCGTCCGAGCTGAACATCTCGTTCGTCGTGACAGAGGCGGACGGGCCAAAGGCCGTCCGGATACTGCACGACGAGTTCCGGCTCTCCGCGGAGGACAATGAGTAACGGGCCGCCCCGGACGTACCGCGAAGCCGGGGTGGATATCGATCTCGAGGCAGAAGCCATCTCCGCGCTCGTCGGGAACCTGACTTTCAGGCGCGAGGGCAGGTTCCGGATGGTCTCTCCCGTAGGGCATTTTGCGGGTTTCGTCGAGTTCGGCAAGCACGTCCTCGCCCTCACCGTGGACGGGGTCGGGACCAAGATGAAAGTCGCCGAACGGCTCCAGAACTGGACGACGGTCGGCATCGACTGCATGGCTATGAACGTGAACGATCTCTACGTCATGAACATCGAGCCCGTTGCCTTCGTGGACTACATTGCGGCAGACTCGCTCTCGGTGGAGCGGATGGCCCAGATCGGTGCCGGCCTGAACGAAGGGGCGCGGCAGGCGAACGTGAGCATCGTCGGCGGCGAGACCGCGACCTTGAAGGGGCTGGTCAGTGGTCTCGACCTTGCCGGGACGTGCCTCGGCATCCAGTTGAGGGACAAGGTGATCTCCGGCGACGAGATACTCCCAGGCGACGCAATCATCGGTGTCCCCTCTTCCGGCATCCACAGCAACGGGCTCTCGCTCGCCCGGAGCATCGTCGAGAGCCTCGACGCATGGGAAGAGAGGCTCTCTTCGGGGAGGACAATCGCCCTTGAACTCCTCGCACCTACGCGGATCTACAGAGAGGCGCTCCTTGTTGCGGCAGAAACGGAGGTCCACGGCATGTGTCACATCACGGGAGGAGGGCTCCTCAATTTCCGGAGGCTCTCGCAGTACGGGTTCGATATCACGGACCCCCTGCCCTCCCACGAGATCTTCACCTGGCTCAGGGAGATGGGGGGCATCGGCATGGTCGAGATGTACCGGACTTTCAACATGGGCATGGGCTATGCCTACATCGTGCCGGAATGTTCCGTGAATTCAGTCCTCTCCAGGGTAGAGGGAAGCAGGGTCGTGGGAAGGGTTTCTGCTGACCCGGGTGTACGGCTCGAGGGAACCACCATTCTGTGACCGGGCAGTGCCAGGCATTCCCCAGCCAAAACATTCCAGGAGAAACGGGCATGGAATTTCAGTGGTTCCCTTCATAAAACGGGGAAAAGGGTTGAAACTTTCATTTGTTGGGCCTGATGCGCGCATCGTGGTGTTACGGACAGAATATCCATTTCATGTACTCGTACTCTCCCCGCCCCCGTCCATGGTCACGGTGAGGGGATAGACCCTGGCTCGATCGTCAAGGATGGCAGAGTTGCCCGTAGGGTCATCGATGATGAGCGTGACAGGGAATCGGCCCTCCCTTGCACCTGTGATCTTCTCATGGAGGGCATGGGCACGGGCCAGCTCTTCCGCGTCCTCTGTCCAGAGGATGACGCTTTCGACGACCCTCTCCACGCGGTCGAGGACACCTTCCACGTTCGAGACGAAGCCCTCGCATGCGGGGCCCGGGGCGATCTCGACTCCGAGTTCGGGGATGGTGATGGTGCCGTTCGTGCTCCTGACAACGCGTGCGGAGAGATCCCCGGCAGATAAAACGGCAAACTCCCACCGGGAGGGTTCAGCATGTTTCAAGAGCTGCGTGTCGACGAACCTGAACCCGCATGAGGGACAGCGTGTACTGATGATGAGGAGACCAGAAAAGTAGGGGATATCTTCAGTCTGGTAAACGTATTCGATCTCCGTATTGCAGACAGGGCAGGGACCAGGGACAACCCTGTGCACGTTTCAGCTGACCTCCCCGATCTTTTCCCGCGAGATCTTCACGGAGTTGGGCGTGATAACCACGTATCGCTGGTCGCCAAGCCCGATTATATCGCCGTTGACGTCCTTTGCGACTTCTTTTAAGTCTTTTAAGACCCGTTCGTACATGACCTTGTCTGCTTTCAGCTTCGCAATGTCCGCGATAACGATGTTCCCATTGTAGACCTCGTCCTTGACGCGGGGGCTGTCCTTGATATCACCGATAGATGCTATCTTGACAAAAAGAGCGGGGGCCCCCTCCTCCTCGGCCTCGAGGGCTTCGAGGTCGAGATCCATGTAATCGTCTTCGTAGGAGGGAGTACTCTTTCCAAGCAGGGTATCTAGGAATTTCACCATGAAAAATGGTCTATTGTTACTTATTTAATAGTATCTATGCATCCGGGGTATATCTCCTTTCAGAGTGCCCGGATTTTTCCTTTTTCAGGACGACGGGGAGGAGGGAAATGCCTGTATTCAGAACTCGAGCACCCAGATCTCGTCCCCTACGAAGTGGATGGTCTTGACAACCTTCCCCTTTTCCTTCTCCTGCATCTGTGCCGCATCGAAGAGAGCGATCCCGACCGCAAGGGGTTTTCCGTGCTTCTCCTCGACGACCTGTACCGGGCAGCCTGCCCGGATATCGGGCGAAATTGATGTGATACCAGGCCGCATCACGTCTGCACCCTTTGCAACGAAGGGGACAGCGCCCGAGTCCACCACGATTTTCCGTTGCGGAAATGGGTGTTCGAGGAGCCCGCGGAGCGTGGGAAAGACGACGCCCCCCCTCTCCATCAGCAGAGGCCTCCTCCTGACGAGAAAGAGCGTGACTTCTCCACTGGTCTCCACGATCTCGATCCCCTCGGTGGGAAAGAGATCGGCAGACTCCCCTATTTCGGCATGCAGCCGGTTTTTGAGGTTTTCTGCCTCTGACCTGCGCAGGGTATGCCGTTTCCTCGGCGTGATCCTGGTCATCTGTCAACTCCTCTTGAATAATAGGTGCCTTATACAAAAATAATCGTCAGCGGAAAGGAGTGGCAAAAGATCCATCGGAGGCCTGCGGCAGGAGAAAAGAACTAATGGGGACTCTTTTTGGGTCTCGCTGGTTCTGCAGCACATTTATGTATCCATGCTGCGCACATAATGTACCCCAAACTGATTGAATGGGGGTACGATTATGACGAAACGGCCGTTGGATATTTTGGATCAGGTGCTGAACCGGCAGCCTGTCATCGTATCCCTCAAGGGCGGAAGGGAACTTCGCGGGGTCCTGCAGGGTTATGATGTGCATATGAACCTCGTGCTGGACAAGGCGGAGGAGATAGAGGGTGGCAAGACACGGAGTGTCGGCACCCTCATCGTGCGCGGGGACAACGTGATTTACATCTCCCCCTCCCTTGAATAAAAAGGAAAGACAAGGTGAGTCATGTCGAAAGGAACACCATCAATGGGAAAAAGGCAGAAGAGGACGCATATCGCCTGCCGCAGGTGCGGGAGCATATCGTACCATGTGCGTCACAAGACCTGTTCTGCATGCGGTTTTGGAAGAAGTTCGAGGATGCGCAGTTACAAGTGGACGATGAAACGGCCAAAGGTCCCCACCCATTGACGACCCATCATGTGCGGTATCGTTGGCATCAGGGATGCTGGCGGGGTCTCTTTTTCCATTTATTATGCACTTTATGCACTCCAGCACCGGGGGCAGGAGAGTGCCGGTATCTCCACGTTCGATGGGGCAAGGCTGTACAAGCACAAGGGCCAGGGCCTCGTTGCCGAGGTCTTTGATTATTCTACACTCAAGTCCCTGGAAGGGAACGTCGGTATAGGGCACGTCCGGTACCCGACGACCGGTGCGAACCGGCCTGAAAACGCCCAGCCCTTCAACTTCACCTACCGGGACCACGTCTTCTCAATCGCCCACAACGGGAACCTTGTCAACAGCCGCCAACTCCGGGACGAGTACGAGTGCCGCGGCCAGACATTCTGTTCCACGACGGATACGGAACTGATTGCAAAGGTCATCACAGAGGAGATGAGCAACTCGGGGTGCATCGAGGACGCGGTCCACAGGTGCATGAGGGTTCTCAAGGGGTCCTATTCCGTCGTGATGATGATCGACGGCGTTCTGTACGGGTTCCGCGACCCCCTGGGTATCAAGCCGCTCTGCTTGGGCCGGACAGAAAACGGGTTGATCATCGCATCGGAGAGCGTTGCTGTCGATGCCCTCAGCGGGACATTCCTGCGCGATGTCCTGCCGGGAGAACTGATCTGTATCGATGACGGGGGGATGCGGAGCATGCAGATCGCCCGCGCTTCGAGAAGGGCCCACTGCATATTCGAGTACATCTACTTCGCCCGTGCGGATGCCGTTCTCGACGGTGCACTTGTCTACGATGTCCGGTTGAAAATCGGGGGGAAACTCCATGAAGAAGCCCCCGTGCCTGCAGACTCTGTCTGCCCCGTCCCTGACTCGGGCACCGCATACGCGATAGGGTACGCTGCCCGGTCGTGCATCCCCTTCATGGAGAGCCTTCTCAAGAACAGGTACATGGGCAGGACGTTCATCATGTCCACGCAGAACGAGAGGGAGCGGGCAGTCCGTATCAAGCTCAACCCCATCAGGAAGCACCTGGAGAATGGCTCTGTCGTGCTCGTGGATGACAGCATCGTGCGCGGGACGACGTCCCGCCGGATCATCGGCATCATGCGGGACGCAGGTGCCAGGGAAATCCACGTCCGAATCGGTTCGCCCCCGATCGTAGCCCCTTGCTACCTCGGGGTCGACATGCCCACCCGCGAGGAACTGATTGCACATGGGCAGGACGAGGAAGAGGTCCGGAGGCGCATAACGGCCACTACCCTGCACCACGTGACGATCGATGCCCTGGTCGAGTCGGTCGGGATCGGGAGGGAGAACCTCTGCACCGGGTGCCTGACAGGCTGTTATCCCGTCGAGATCCCAGGTGAAGACTCAATGCCGGCGACCGTCGACTTCCTCGACGGGACATACCAGACGCGTCTCGAACGGTTCGGGACCTGAACCCCTGCCTTTTTTTTCTTGCCGGGACATCGCCGGAAATACTCTCCTGAAAATACCTGGCCACGTTTCGTGAACTGGAAAAACCTGTGGGGAACCCGAAAACAGCGGTGCTCTATAGCGAGGGATGGATTTGAACCATCGATCTACGGGTTATGAGCCCGTCGGGATATCCTGACTACCCCACCTCGCTGAGACGGATACAGTGGATTAATTAATTCACTATCTGCAGAGATATAGTTTGCCCCAAAATAACGCCGGGCGGTCGGGGGAGGGACGAAAGAAGTGATTATCTGGATGATGCACCATAGGAAAGTACATGGACGACGAGGAACTGCAGCGAATCAGGGAGAAGAGACTCCGCGAGCTCGAGGCCCGGCTCGCGCAGCAGAGATCGAAGGGACAGGAGCAGCCCGCACGCGTGCTCATTGTCGATGAATCCAATTTCCCTGCACTCCTCTCGGAACACCCGAGGCTGGTCGTCGATTTCTGGGCGGAGTGGTGCGGCCCGTGTCGCATGGTCGCCCCGGCCATCGAAGAACTTGCTTCTGCAATGGCGGGGAGGGTCACCTTCGGGAAGTGCAATACCGACCACAACCCCCGCCTGGCAGCGCGGTTCGGGATCTCGGCCATCCCGACCCTCCTCCTCTTTCGCGAGGGAGCGTTCGTCGACCGGGTCATCGGGGCATATCCGAAAGAGGCAATCCGGGCGAGGGTCCTCCGGGCGTTCGGGATGGAGGTATGAGGCGCCAGGCGTCATCTTTTCCCCCACCCACACCCCAGAGTCTCCGGTCCGAACCCCCGATTCACCCCCGGTGTATGCATCCCCGCAACGCAACCATATTTATGCTGCGGGCATCACATCTCTACCTGAATGGCAAAAACCCGCATAATCGTCGCCCTCTCGGGTGCAAGCGGCATCGTTTACGGGAGCCGTCTCCTCGAGGCCGCCCGCGAGCTTGGCGTCGAGACAGACCTCATCATGACGGACCTCGCGGCTCGGATGGTCGAGATCGAGACGTCCCTTGACCCCGATCAGGTCACAGCACTCGCGACGAGGGTGCACGACAATTTCGATTTCACCTCCCCGCTTGCGTCGGGCAGTGCCAGGCACCAGGGGATGATCGTCATCCCGTGCAGCATGAAGACTGTTGCAGGGATTGCGTGCGGCTTTTCCGACAACCTGCTGCTGCGTGCTGCCGACTGCACACTGAAAGAGCACCGCCCGCTCGTCCTCGTTCCCCGCGAGACACCCCTCTCGGCCATTCATCTCCGCAACATGCTCGTTCTCGCAGAGGCGGGGGCCGTCATCCTGCCCGCGTGCCCCGGCTTCTACCACCGGCCGCAGAACATCCAGGGCCTCGTGGACCATGTCGTCGGCAAGGTGTTCGATATTCTCGCCATCGATCACCAGCTCTACAACAGGTGGAGAGAGGGGGATATGTCGTGAAAACCGGCCCATTCCCCTGACTCCTGGACGCAATGCAAATGTTCAACCGGTCCCTTTCCAAACGGAAGATATTGCAGGAGAGTCTTTCGGGCAATGGCACATGGTGAGCCGGGAGAGGAAGAGGAGCGAGGGCAGAACTCCGCGACGAGATCAGATCCTCTCGCAAAACTCTTCGCAAGGCCGGTTTTCCTCGCCCTCACGATCGGGATACCCTTCTGCACTTTCAAGCTGCTGTTTGGCGCAACAGCTGTTCGCGTGGCGTCCCAGACTTCGAACGGAGTCCTCTTCGGCGCCGGCCTTGCCATCGCTGCCTGGGCACTCGCAGACCTTGCCATGAACGTGGGAAGGGCGCTCCTCGATATCCTCCACCGCGAGGCCCGTTTCGAGTACTGCACGATTGCCCAGATCGGTGCCTTCTTCGGGGTGCCCTCCGTCTTCCTGGCAATCGATACCCTGATCTCGTTCCTCGTCATATGCACAATGCTCTGGTCCGGGTGGATCGCCCTCCTCTCACCCTGGCAGGCATCGCTCTGGTATGCGGCGACCACCCTGAACCTCGTATCCCTATCGCTCGTCCTCCTCCATGAAGAGGTCCGGCAGGCCCGGTCCGGAATAGGCTGACATCCCGGGGTCTTCGGCGTTACCTGGGAAAGAACAGGAACGTTATAGGAACCTCTCCACTAGGAAGCATTCCGATAACCGAAAAAACTCAGGACACGATTCCAGGCAATTTCCCAAAATACAGTCTGCGTCAGGGCACAAGAGATAACAGCGTGCGGGGAGAACATATGGATCAACGGATGGATTCCGAGGTTTTTTTCGATCTTCACGAGGCCCTCCGGGACGTGCTCTCCCACAGGCTGGGGTGGTCCCAGCTCCGGGAGGTCCAGACCCGGACCTACCGGGCGTTCGGCACGGGCAGGGATGTACTTGTCATCGCCCCCACGGCAGGGGGGAAGACGGAAGCTGCCCTCATCCCGGTCATTGATGCGATCCTCAAGGAGGGCAGCCCCGGGGTCTCTTGCCTGTACATTTCGCCGCTCAAAGCCCTGATCAATGACCAGGAGGAACGGTTCCTCTCCTTCTGCATCCCGACGGGGCTTGACCTGAAAGTCTGGCACGGTGACGTACCCAGGGGTGACCGCTCATGGGGTGACGGGGAGCCTCCCCACGTCCTGATGATCACGCCTGAGTCTCTCGAGGTGCTCATGGGAGAGAAGGCCCTCGCACGGGACCTCGCCCATGTGCGGTTCGTAATCGTGGACGAACTCCACTCATTCGTGGAATCGGAGAGGGGGGTGCACCTCCGGGTCCTTCTCGACCGGCTGGACGCGCTGGCAGGCTCCCACGTCCAGAGGCTGGGGCTCTCGGCAACGGTGGGGAACCCTGACGAGGTGCTCCTTTGGCTCTCGGGAGCGGGCAGGGAAGGGGAACTCGTGGAGGTCGTGCAGCCCCCGCGGGAGAAGAAGTTCTCCTTCCATGTCCAGGAGGACCCCGCTCGCAGGACGAGGGTCGTAGCAGGGCTCGTTGCGGACAAGAAGGCCCTCGTCTTCGTCAACAGCCGTGCAGAGGCAGAGGAACTGGGAAGTACCCTCCGGGGAACGGTCAGCCACCTCTTCGTCCACCACTCGTCCCTCTCTCCCCAGGTGAGAAGGGCTGCCGAGGAGTCCCTCGGCGGCGGGGAGAGTGCCTGCATCATCTGCACGAGCACTCTCGAACTGGGGATCGACATCGGCGACCTCGATATCGTCGTCCAGGTCGGGGCCCCGGCATCGGTCTCCTCTTTTCTCCAGAGGATGGGGAGGAGCGGGAGGCGTGGGGAGTCACCGTACATGGCGTTTGTCCTCTCCGGAGCAAGGGAGCTCCTCGTGTGCGCTGCAGTCATCGAGAGCGCCCGTAAAAAGAGGGTGGAGCCGCTCGACCCGAAAAAGAGGCCATACAACGTCCTCGTTCAGCAGGTCTTCCTTGCGGTTCTCAGGCACCGGCGGACGACTGCGGCCCGCCTAGAGAGGGAGATAGGGACACTTGCAGCGTTCCGCGACCTGCCATGGGACACACTCAGGGTGCTTGTCGCATTCCTCGAGGAGGGGGGTTTCCTCGTCAGAGACGGTGAATTCCTGATGGCCGGTCCCCGGATGGAAGCCCTGTATGGGAGGTCCCAGGGGAAGGACCTCTATTCCGTCATCCAGGGCGGGGGCGAGGTGAGGGCGGTCACTCCGGACGGGGAGCAGATCGGGAGGCTCGACGCGAAGTACGTTGCAGGCAGGGGCCGGGAGGGTTTCTCGCTGGGTGGAATGGACTGGACACTCGTCGGGAGAGACGAGCAGCACGGGCTCGTTGTCGTGGTGCCCGGGGGAGACAGCGGAGGGCGTGCTTTTTGGACGGGTGGCAGGTCTGCAGGCCTCTCGCCCGAGGTCTGCCGCTCGATTCAGCGGATCATTGCCCGGCGCCGGGCACTCCTCCCACTTGCGCAGCGGGAGGAAGAGGAACTTGCAGAGTGCATTGCAGCGTTCCCCCCGCTCCACCCGCGGGGTATCCACGTATGGGAGACAAGGGGGAAGAAGAAGGTGGACGTTGCCGTGCTCACGTTCCTCTCACGCGGGAAGAATGCACTCCTCGTGCTCCTCCTCAGGTCGGTGCTCGGCGAGCACACGAAGGTCCGGTACGATGACATATCCCTCCTCTTCCCTGCCATGGGAGGCGAGGGGTCAGCTGACAGGGTGATGGAAGCGCTCCTGAGAATACAGCAGATGACTGTCGCGGAGATCAATGAGATCATCCCCGTCCCCTCCCCGCACCAATCTGCCTGGAAGTTTGCGGCAGCCCTGCCGCCAGCGTTCCTGCACGAAATGGTAGCCTTCGATACCTGGCGGGTGGACGAGTTCGCAGGGGAGTTCGAGAAACTCCCCCTGTACCGCGTATCGCCGCCTGATATGCCGGGTCCGGCCTGAACCTGGCGGGGCGATACAGGCCCCCGCAGACCACGTGCGTGGGGGGACTTGCAGTCGAGGTGGCAGAGAGGAGACCCCGATTGCAGGATCAGCTCCCACCGGGCATACAGCCGCACTCGGTGTTTTCCCTCATCTATGACGAGATCTTTGCAATCAGCCGCGCCACGTTCTCGGCAAAGACGCGCACTGTGTTCATACCCTCCACGTCTTTCCAGCATTCCCCGGGGTTCCAGCCAAAGACGATGTTCCAGTACGTAGAACCGGGCACGATCATGTTGTTGATCAAGAAGAACATGAGCATCTCCTGGATCGTCGCGGTGTGGCCACTCCTCCTGGCGATCGCAATCGGTCCCCCGACCTTCCAGGTGAGGAAGCGGTCCGTCGAGCGGGATACCATCCCTATCCTCTGGAGAGCTGCCATCACGTCGCCGCGTGCAGTTCCAAAGTAGACAGGCGACGCCACGATGAACCCCTCCGCTCCCCTGATGCTGTCGATGACATCGGAGAGGCCGTCTTCGAGGACGCAGTTGCCTTCCGCGGCACACCTGTTGCAGGCCGTACAGGACTCGATCTTCTTTCCGGCAAGCGAGATTATCTCCGTTTCGAGCCCATGCTCCTGGATGACATGTGCGCATTCCGTGATGACCTGGGACGTGTTTCCATTCGGCCGAGGGCTCCCGCAGAGCAGTACAACTTTCATTCAGACTCCTCCTGGAAAGAGTGCGTTCGCCTTTTATTTAGGTATGGGAGGTCGGGAGCAACAGAAATCCGCGGTATGACCAGGGAGGAGATCCCTGCTTTTCACAAGAAGTCCAGGATCGAGATAGACGGGGCGAAGGCCTCCGGGAAGAGAGTACGGATCCTTGTCGTTTCTCCCATGCGTGTAATAAACCATTATTACCTTGTCCCGCCAATTCTCTGGAAAAACCCGTGGCGAATTGGCGGTACATCCCTGCGTGAAAGCCGTGGAAGAGATGTCCGGGAAAATATTCCAATCCTGGAGTGGAGCCACGATGGTGAGATGGAGAGACAATGGAAAAAGGGTACAGTGACCTCGATTTCGAAGCGCCACGGCAGGAAAAGGTTAAGGAACTGAGGTCGAGAGGGATCGACCCCTATCCCTTTGTTTTCGAAGGGAAGCAGGCAGTTGCTGAGGTCAGGGAACGTGCGGCCGGCGCCGGGCACGAAAAGGGGACCGAACTCTTCAGGGTTGCCGGGCGGCTCTATACGATCAGGGACCATGGCAAGACCTTTTTTGCCGATCTCCAAGACGAGAGCGGAAGGATCCAGCTGTATATCCGGAAGAGCGACATCGGGGAGGAGGAGTTCGGCCTCTTCGGTACCTGTTTCGAAAGGGGGGACATCGTCGGGGTGCAGGGATATGCCTTCCGGACAAAGGTGGGGGAACTCACGCTCTGGGTCGAGGATATCACTCTCCTTGCCAAGGCACTATGCTCCCTTCCAGAGAAGTTCCACGGTCTCCGTGACGTCGAGAAGCGGTACAGGCAGCGGTATGTCGACCTCATCGTGAACCCGGACGTCCGCGAGACATTCCGTACCAGGAGCCGGATCATTACAGCCCTTCGCGAATACCTCGGAGAGTGGGGGTACCTCGAGTTCGAGACACCCATCCTCCAGCCTGTGTACGGCGGTGCGAACGCACGTCCGTTCACCACGTTCCACCATTATCTCCAGCAGACGCTTTTCCTGCGCATCGCCCCGGAACTGTACTTGAAAAGGCTCGTCGTCGGGGGATTCGAGAAGGTATACGAGATCGCGCGGAATTTCCGGAACGAGGACATCGATACCCAGCACAACCCCGAGTTCACCATGGTGGAGATTTACGAAGCTTACCGCGACTACAACGACATGATGGCCCTATGCGAGGGGATCATCTCGACCATCGCGGAGAAGATCCATGGAAAGACAGTCATTCCATTCGGGGAGACCACCATCGATCTCAACCCCCCGTTCCGGAGGATGACGATGGACGAGGCAGTGCGTTCTATTGCAGGGATCGATATCTGGAGCCATACTTTCGAGGAACTCCAGGCGATCGCGCGAGATAAGGGGATCGAGGAGTGGGAGAGCGCAGGAAATCACCGTGAGATGCTCGTCCTCCTCTTCGAAGGTCTCGTCGAGGAGCAACTCGTCCAGCCTACCTTCATCTACGATTTCCCTGTCGAGAATTCGCCGCTCGCAAAGAGGCACAGATCGCGTGAGGGCTTCACAGAGAGGTTCGAACTCTTCGTCTCGGGCATGGAACTTGCAAACGGATTTTCAGAGCTGAACGACCCGGTCGACCAGCTCGCCCGGTTCCAGCGGCAGGAGGAGAAGAGGAAGGCGGGGGACCTCGAAGCCCAGATGCTGGACTACGACTTCATCGATGCACTGGGCTACGGGATGCCCCCGACCGGCGGTGTCGGTATCGGGATAGACCGCCTCGTCATGCTCCTTGCCAACCGGCCCTCTATCAAGGAGGTCATTCTCTTTCCCCAGATGAAACCGGAGGCTGGGGCTGAGAAGAAGGGCGAGACCGACACCTGATATCCACTTCTTTCCGGAAAGAGAACAAAGCGCACGTTTCACATTCTGACATACAAGGTCCAGCAGTCCGGGGACTGTCTTCATCCGGGCCGATGAAAAAGGGAGTGGAGGGGTTTTGTACCACCACCCCCGGAAAAAAGGTCAGAGAAGTGCAGTGGTGATCCCGATGACCCCGGACTGGATGATGACCGCGGTGGCAATGATGACTCCTGCCATCTCCAGGGCGACTGCCACGTTACCCTTCTTGACTTCTTCGAACTCCGAGATTCCCTTGGTCAGTTTGTCGAGGATCGATAGTGCCAGGTAAATGGCGGCTATCGCAAGGATGATACCCAGGACTAACTGGAGGATGGCAACTCCTATTGCGATAGCACCGTCCATTGAAAAGAGGCCTACTGAAATAGCTTTTGAGATCCCAAGGGAAATTCCGGATATCCCGGATTGGATGACGATTGCAATGGCGAAGAAGACTGCTGCAATGAGGATTCCCACTGCAGGGTTGCCCTTCGCCAGTTCTTTCTCCTCTTCGATACCCTTTGTGATCCGCGAGAACACGGAAAATCCTATGTAGAGCGCGATAACTGCCAGGATAATGGCAATTATCAATTGGATAATACCAACCACAACATTGGCAAGCAACATTTTACTTCACCACATCTTACGCTTTTCTAACTATTGTCAGTCCATGCACCTGATAAATCTTTTGCAGAAAATAGAAATAACGAGGAAAAAACGAAGCCCTCCGACTGGCACCTTGGGGTTTTTGTCTCTGTTGGCGAAAAAAGAAAAAATACCAGGCGCATCCCGGGAAAATATTTATAAGCATGGAGAAGAGAGGGTTTTATAAAGGAATCTGATCAGTCAAGTCCACACCCTTTGCCTGGCCAGGAATACCACGGGTTTGCAAGTAAAGTTCCTCTCGAGGTGGCGGGAACTTACTTCCCTGGTGTTCTGCCATGCCCGGTCCGACCTGGAGGCGAAATTCATGAGAATGAGTCAAAAAAACGCAGTGTTATTTGTCGCCGTCTTTGCTCTCCTTGCACTGGCTGTTTCACCGGCGGCAGCCGAATCATCCCCCTCTGTCGATGTATACGGACTACCCCTTGCCTTTATTCAGAACGAGGGGCAGGTGAGAGCTGACGTCCTCTACCATGCGAATGCTCCGGCACACAGCATCTACTTCACGAAGGACAGTGTCGTGTGCACATTGGGAGCCGGGGACGGCTCTCCGACAGCAGTGGAGATCACACTTGCAGGGCATAGCCCCGACGTGGTGATAAAGGGGGAGGGAAAACTCGAGGGGACGGCCAACTTCTTCATCGGGAATGAGCCGGGCTCGTGGGTCCGGGGTGTCCCGACCTATGGGAGTGTGCGGTACGAAAATATCCTCCCGGGGGTGGATATCGTCTATTCCGGCACGCAGGGGGTTCTCAAGCGTGACATCGTCGTCTCACCCGGAATCGATCCTTCCGTTATCCGGGTCCGGTATACCGGACAGGACGCCCTTGCCCTTGATAGCGATGGAAACCTCCTCGTGAAAACAGCCAGCGGTGCGATCAGGGAAGCAGCCCCTGTCTGTTACCAGGAGAGGGGAGGGGAGAGAGTGCCAGTGTCCTGCACCTATACACTCCCAGGCAATGGATTCGTCGGGTTTATTGTAGGTGCATATGATCCCGCACTCCCGCTTGTTATCGACCCTTACCTTGACTTCTCAACTTACCTCGGGGGTAACCGGGAGGACCGCGGGTACGCTGTCGCCGTGGACTCCTCAGGGAGTGTCTACGTGACTGGCGGCACCCAGTCAGTTGATTTTCCCTATCCGTCCTGGAAAGCACGTTACCAGGAGTTTCCCAGAGGAGGGCTTGATGCGTTCATCACGAAGATTGAACCAGATGGCCTTGCTCTCAACTATTCGACCTATATGGGGGGACGCTACGATGACGTTGGGAATGGTATCGCTGTAAACGAATCAGGATATGCGTTTATTACAGGGTATACACTATCAGCAAATTACCCCGTCCTGAAAGCATTCCAGCCGAACAAGAGCGCGGGATGCACCCTGTGTTCCGATGCAGATGCTTTCATTTCCGTATTGACGCCGGAAGGGAACGACCTTGAATTTTCATCGTTCCTTGGCGGGAACATGACGGATATCGGCCAGGCAATCGCACTCAACAGTACAGGTCGTGCCATAATGACAGGATATACTGGATCGAGGGACTTCCCAAATACGACAGGGGCATATGACCAGGTATTGAACGGGACCTGGGATGCCTTTGTTACCGGTGTATCCTATGATGGGGCAACATCCACGATCGACTTCTCGACCTACCTCGGTGGAGGAAAAACCGACAAGGCCTTTGGAATAGCGATAGGACCCAATGATGATATTTACATTACGGGATTGACCCAGTCCACCTCCTTCCCGACGAGATCATGGAAACAGAAATCACTCTCGGGTGACCAAGATGCATTTGTCACCCATTTCAATCCCACTGCAAGCGATATCATCTCTTCCACGTACCTTGGGGGTTTTGACAATGAGTGCGGAAACGGCATTGCCGTGGACAGTACCGGTGCGATGTACGTGACAGGGTTCACTCGGTCAATGGATTTCCCTGTCTTCCCGACGGTCCCATATGGTACAGCCTTCCAGTCGCGCCTCGGCGGCCTCCAGGACGCTTTCCTGACAAAGTTCAACCCGAACGGGGCATCCCTCAACTTTTCCACGTTCCTGGGCGGCCCCCAGGTCGAGGAAGGTCATGGTGTCGCAGTGGACAGCGTGGGGTCCATATTCGTTACGGGATATACCGACTCCCTCAATTTCCCGGTCAAGAATGCGGTCCAGTCTGCCCTCGATTCCTACGCTTACGATGCGTTTGTCACCCGGTTCTACCCGAACGGGACAGCAATCATGTATTCGACGTACCTCGGCGGCCGGCTCGATGACAGGGCCATGGGAATAGCACTTCACGGCTCCAACGCGACGGTCGTCGGGTGGTCGGAATCCCCGAACTTCCCGGTGAAGAATGCCATCCAGTCGAACTTTGGCGGAGTCTCCGATGCCTTCGTCGCCAGGATCGCATCGGCCCCACCCAGTGCAAACTTCACGGCCGAGGCAAACGGCGTGGAAAACTATACCCTCATCAGGGGACTGCCCCCCCTGCTCGTCAACTTCACCGACCTCTCCACTGGCGATCCGACGTCCTGGTCATGGCTCTTGGGTGATGGCAACACGTCGACGCAGCAGAATCCAAGTCATACCTATTACACGGGTAACTGGACCGTCAACCTGACGGTGAGCAACCTGGAGGGGAGTAATTCGATCGGCAAATACCACTATGTCCAGGTCGGTGACCCGTTGGTAGTGAACTTCTCCGCGAACGTATCGGGCGTCGAATGCGCCTTCTGCCAGGGCCGTGTCCCGTTCAACGTGAACTTCACAGACCTCACGAACGATACACCGATCGCATGGAACTGGAGTTTCGGGGACGGAAACCATAGCGCGAGCCAGCACACCAACTGGACATATCACATCCCCGGGCTTTACAACGTCAGCCTGAATGCAACGAACGACTACGGAAGCCGGAGCATCACGAAATATGCAATCGTAGAAGCAGGGGATATCCCTCTGGCGAACTTCACCGCGAACAGGACAACGGGCATTGCACCCCTTGCCGTGCAGTTCACTGACCTCTCGACAGCCATTCCTGCTGTCTCCTCCTGGAACTGGACATTTGGTGATGAGACTCCCAATGCGACTGAAAAGAACCCCGTCCATGTGTTCACCGCAATGGGGAACTACACCGTCAACCTCACGGCGAGAAACCTCTGGGGCAACGGCACAATGAGCAAGGCCGAATACATTCGCGTGGGCGAGATACCGGTCGCGGATTTCACAGCGGAACCTTTAATTGGCGTGGAACCTCTCACCGTAAACTTCACCGACCTGTCCCAGGGTCACCCCGGGTGGTGGTTCTGGGTATTTGGTGATGGGCAGACAGAGAACAGGACGAGCAACCTGACATTCAACCATACCTACGTCCATGCGGGGAACTACACAGTCTCCCTGACGGCCGGAAACGAGTTCGGTACGAACATGAAGACCCGGCAGAGGTACATCTCTGTCGCAGGTAATGCAACGACAGTAAACCTGACGTTTGTCCCGCCCTCCGCGGTTATCCCCACCAATTCGACGACCGCGATGAAACTCGTTCTCGAGTATGCGGAGCGTGGGCTTCCCGGGTACAACATCACGATCTTCTTTGCGAACCCATCGGCGGCAGACATGGTGACGTTTCATCTGCCCTCGTGGGTGAACCAGAGTGTCGCCATCAACAGCACGGTCCCAGCGTCCTCTGTCTGGCTGAAGGTCTCGGACATCGATGATGCCATCCGGCCTGGTGCGACGAATGTCGAGCTGGCCCTCTTCAGCAGCACTGGGAAAACACCGATGGATACCACCCTTAACGTCACTGTCTCGCAGATCGATACGGATACAGGGGACCAGGTGCATACATGGGTCAACACGGCAGATGTTCGAATCGTTGCTCTCCTGCCGTTGCCGGGTTATACTATGTCACCGACAGATCCCTACCATGATGGGGTGTATTGGGACGTGAATGGAAACGGCCGTATCGACTTCGACGATGTCGTCCAGTACTTCCTATACCTTGAATGGATCCAGGACAACGAGCCTGTCAGCCTGTTCGACTACAACAGTAACGGCCGTATCGACTTCGACGACCTCTATATCCTCTTCACGATGGTGTAGGTGAGATTCACATGTCCTTTATCAAATGGCAGGAAATGGCATTGCTGGCTGCATGCGTCTGCATGCTTGCCATGCCCGGCATGGCGACCACTGTTACGGTAGGACCCGCTACTATTCCAGCAGCCGGTGCCAGTGTCGATGTGACCGTGGTTGCCGATAGTTTCCCCTACGGCCTTTCCGGCTATATCATGAACGCCTCGGTTGCCGACCCATCGGTAGCCGAGATCACGGGTGTCGCATTTCCGGCATGGGCCTCGTTCAAATTAAATTCACCGGTCCCCGCAGGGGAAGTCTCCCTGCGGGCGAGTGACCTCTCGCTTGGAGTTTCAGCGGGAGCCGCAAATGTCACCCTGGTGACATTGACAATCCGGGGGAAGGCCGCCGGAACGACAGTACTGGACCTTCGTGTGAGGCAGATGGACCCGGACGGTGCCCGTGATCCAATCATCCCGACAGTCGTCCCTGGAACCATCTCCGTGGGAGGTGTCGTTCCGACAGCCACACCGACCCCGACACCGACAGCCACACCG
>JAKPSJ010000062.1 GCA_029555345.1 Methanobacteriota archaeon
GGGAGACCGGGTGGTCATCGATCTCTCCACGGGAACGGTTACTGCGGGAGGAACCACGAAAAACATTTCTCCGCTTTCACCACATATGCTCGAGATCCTCGCGTCCGGAGGTCTTATCGAGCACAGGAGGAAGAAGCGATGATCTTTCCCCGGCACTGCAAGGAAGTGGGCTACGCCTCGAACCAGCCCTGTGGCGACCAGGTCTACTTTCTCTCGCGGTTCCTGATACATGAAACAGGACGTGGTCATGAGATTCTCGAGGTTATCCCCGGCCCGGAGGAAACATGCCTGATGAGGCCCGTTGCAGGGGCCCGGGTTCTTGCAACAGATGGCGAGGTGTCGTGGTACCCTGAAAAGGTGCAGCTCCATGACCGTGCGGAACTGGTCCGGCTTGCGCGTGAAACGGGATCGCGCTGCACGATATTCACCGGCCGTGATGAACACATCACGTTTGTCCTCGATCCCGATCTCGCGGAGTTCCAGACACTGTCCGTGTATGATGTGACCCCGCCCCGCCCAAGCCTCTCGGCAACCATCCGGGAACTCGAGGAGGCTGGGATGTTTGCCGAGCTCGATGTCGTATTCGAGCACACCCTCAGGGACATCTCCCAGATCGATGCCGAGGTGTTTCCTTGCCGTGCTTCAGGCTTTCCAAAGACGCTTGATGCGGATCTCCTTCTCGGGGGAGAACGGGTCGCCGGATGCCTGACTGCCCGGGAACTGTTGAAGGAATGTTACCGAGACGAGTTTGTGGTGACCGATATCTGTCCCCTGTCCATGGTCGCTGAGGAGCCCTTCATCACCCGGTGCTGCCGGAAGGAGCGGGAGGGTATCGGGATGTATGCGGGAAGGTTTGGGGCCGTGGTGCACTGGGGGGCATCTCCGTTCGAGATCTTTACAGCGGTAAAGAACCTGCTGGCCGCATGGAGGGAACGGCCATGAAGATTGCCGTTGTCGAGGGAGATGGCATCGGCCACGAAGTTATTCCTCCTGTCCGTGACATGCTGGCACTGCTCCGGCCGGATATCGAGTTCTTCGAGATCGAGGCGGGATACGGAAAATGGCAACGCACCGGGCATGCCATTACCGATGACGATATTGCAGCACTGCGGACCGCAGATGCCATCCTGTTTGGGGCCACCACTACCCCGCCTGCCCCGGATTACCGGAGCGTGATCGTCAGGATCCGGAAAGAGCTCGACTTGTACGCAAATGTCAGGCCGGTGAAGGGTTCCCAGGTGGACTTGATCGTCGTGCGGGAAAACACCGAGGGACTCTACTCGGGGGTTGAGAAAATCGAACAGGATACCGCCTGCACGGTCAGGTGTATCACACGGAAAGGGAGCGAGCGGATCTCCCGCTACGCATGCATGCTCGCCTCCAGGCGACGAAACCTGACAATCGGGCACAAGGCAAACATCCTCAGGTCCGATGTTTTTTTCCGGGATATCTGCATGGATGTGGCCCAGAAGACCGGGGTGCAGGTCAGGGAATGTTACATCGACGCGCTCTGCCTCGATGTGCTCCTCCATCCGGGAGAATACGATATCATCGTTACCACGAACCTGTTCGGGGATATCCTGTCTGATGTAGCCGCCTACCTGGTGGGGGGTCTCGGACTCCTCCCAAGTGGAAATATCGGAGAAAACCATGCCCTCTTTGAACCGGTTCACGGGAGTGCACCGGATATCGCAGGGCGCGATCTCGCAAACCCCATTGCCGCGATGCGAAGCGGGTCGATGCTCCTCGCCCACCTGAAGGACGAACCATCCGCTGCACTCATCGACCAGGCTATCGAAGTGGTCCTCCGGAAGGGAATAATGACCCGTGACCTGGGAGGGACAGCGGGAACAAGGGATTTCTCACGGGCGGTGAGAGACGAGCTGTCACGACTTATATGCACCGGATAAAAATGTATGGTATGGATGCTCCGGGCACTCGCCCCCGTTGCTTTGTTCTGGCATCGAACGAAAGCTACTGATGACCTGTTCGTGGCATTCCCATCCTGCGAAGATCCCGTATGAATCGCCGGCGGTGAGGCAGTACCGTGGTCGGTTCACGTTCGGGGTCTCCGGGTAATCGGGTTAATCCCCGTCTTACCAGAAGGGCATCCCTTCTTTGCCCTCATAAATTGGTCTGATAGGATCGGTTCAACGCGGGTCCCGGATGGCTCAGGTTCGTAAAGCCAGGTCTTCTCCCGCTGCGCCGGTTCCGGAAGCGAGTGTTTATCTGGAAAGGGTGTCCACCCCAAGGAGGGACAGGGATGGTCAGGGTAGGGGTGCATGTATCGATTGCCGGCTCGATTGCAAAGGCGGTTGAGCGGGCGGAAGCTGCCGGGTGTGATACCTTCCAGATCTTTTCGCGGAATCCCCGGGGCTGGGCATTCAAG
>JAKPSJ010000065.1 GCA_029555345.1 Methanobacteriota archaeon
CTCGATCCGGGACTTGCAACCGCCTGGTCATACCGTGCAATCGCCCATTATCGCCTTGGGCAGTATAGCGAGGCACTTGCAGATGCCACCAAGGCAGCCGACCTGAATCCCGGGAATCCCGTCGCATGGTCCACAGCTGGCATGGCACTCATTCAGAAGGGAGAGTTCCAGAAGGCATCTTCATATTTCGACAAGGCCCTGCAAATAAACAGCAATGCAACTGACGTCTGGCTGAACAAGGGATTTGCTCTTTATATTGCGAAGGATTACGAAGGTGCACTGGCAGCCTGCGACCATGTGCTTGAACTTGACCCCGAGAACCTGGCCGCATGGCAGTACAAAGTCTCTGCTCTGCGGAACCTCGGGAGGGGCGAGGAGGCCGTCTGGATAACAGACCGCCAGCTGAAAACTGATCCCTGGAACGCCACGCTCCTCCTCAGGAAAGCAACCGCACTCGTCATGCTAAACCGCAATGGAGAGGCTCAGCTCGCTCTTTCCCGCATCCTGGAAAGGGATCCGGACAACACAAAGGCGCTCACCGAGATGGGAAAGATCCAGATTGCATCCGGAGATTATCTGGGTGCCATCAGGACTTTCGAAGGAATTCGCAAGATCGATCCTGACACGTATGAATCGTTAGTTTACCTGGGTGTCGCTTATTACCGCTCCGGCCAGTACGAGAAAGCCCTCTCCCTTTACGACGAGATGCTGGAGAAAAATCCCGCTTCGTCATTCACCTGGTCGAATCGCGGGTATGCACTGGTGAAACTCGGCCGCCTCCAGGACGCAATTAAGTCCTTCGACCGGGCCCTCGAACTGGACCCGAGCAACCTCGATGCAAAATACGGGAAATACGAGACCATGCGGATCATGTGGCCTTCCTACGTGCCGGGCGGCGCCTGATCAGTCCCAGTGGTGCTGGTAGCCGGTTCCTTCGGCCGGCCTGCCGTCGACCAGGATGAGGGGGGTTTCGACCACGCGCCCGATGACGGACAGCTCGGGCAGTCCAGGGAGAGCGGTCCCGGGGGGAGCGGTGAACAGGAGCCCGAAGTCCCCTCCCCCTTCGAGGGCGAACCGGAGTGCTGTATCGGGGGGGGCTCCTTGTGGCAGGGGTATCTTTCCCGATTCTATTGCATACCCAAGCCCGCTCGCGCACCGCATGTCTTCGAGGGAGGCAAGCAGCCCGTCGCTGACGTCCATCATGGAGGAGACACCGGCAGCCGCAAGCGCAAGCCCCTCCGCGACGCGGGGCCTCGGCGTGACCAGGTACTCGCGGAACACGCTGTACCCCTCGAGGGCCGCCTGCGCCCTCCCTGGGACCCCGACGACTCCCACCAGGTCGCCGGCCCGGGCGCCGGACCTTCGTACAGGCCGCTTCGTGAACCCGATCCCCGAGCTGACGAGGGTCAGTTCCCCGTGTGCGTCGAGGTCTCCGCCGGCGAGAGCGGCGCCGTATGCCCTGCAGCAGTCCCGTGCACCGACGAGGATCCCTTCGAGGCGGGAGGGGGAGTCGAGGCCGACGGCGAGGAGGATGAGGGACGGGCGTGCACCCATCGCGGCGATGTCGGAGAGCGTGACGGCGGCACCCATCCACCCGATCTCCCGCCCGGTCATCCCCCCCGGGAAGTCCGTGCTCTCGTGGAGCATGTCTGTGGTCGCCACGAGGTATTCGTCCCCTACCGGGAGGACGGCGCAGTCGTCGAGGACGGCGTCTCTCCCGATCACCGAGGCGACAACCTCCTTCAACCCGCGCTCATCCAACTTTCTTCATCTCCCTGCCGCGCTCGGTGCGGTACTCCTCGAATATCTTCTGGACGAGCTGCCCCTTCTTCTCCCTCTCGTACCTCTCCTGCGATTCCCTCCATTCCCGCATCGCGGAGCGGAACTGGGCCGGGTCTGCAGCCCCCTTCTTCCCCTTGACGACAGCCTGCACCGAGCGTGTCGAGAGGACGGGGATCCCCTGCTCCCGGAGGTACGCCTCGATCTCCTGGAACGCCGGCTCGTTCTGGTCCTCCTCGACAAGGAGCGCCCCGATCTGGGCCTCTGCAAGCTCGCGGAGCGCGACCTTCCCGAACCCCTCTATCCGGTTGATGTAGAGGACGTCCCCCTCCCGGATCCCTATCTCACCGGAAAGGGCCCTGACACCTTCCCGGGTGAGGGAGGGGAGGATCTTCAGGGGCACCGTCTCGCCGGAGAGGAGTGCCTCGTCAAACTCCTTCATCTTCCGGATCCTCTTCCAGAGCCGCCTGGTCGTCTTCTCCTCGCTTCGGAGCCGCTTCTTGAGGTTCTCAATGATGACATCCCTCTTCGTGACCTCGGCGTCCGTCCGGATCACCTGGTCCTGGCGAGACTGCACTTTCTTCAGGCGGCCCTGGAGCCTCGCGACCTGGGCGTCCTTCTTCTGTATCTCCTCCTGGAGCTCGGCCACGAGCGCCCGGAGCCTCTTGACCGTCCCGTCGAGGATGATTACTCTCTCGTCCCGGGCGGCATCTGTCCGGGCTTCCGGGACCTCTTCCTCGACGGGAGGGGCTTTCTCCGTCATCCCGCCGAGGACCTGCTCGAGGGACTGCCCCCTGACTATCTTGGCCCTCACCTCGTCGATGTCGAAGCCCGGCGGGATCCGCTTCGCGACGTTCTGGAACTTGTTCCTGTACGCCCGGTATGCGTCGAGGGCCGCGGCGAGGGCGTCACGCTCGTGGTCGTTCCGGGGCCGGTACCCCTGCGTGAGCGCCTGCTTCGCTTCGACGCTCATGTCCTGCCGCGGGGTGCAGGCGACGCCGTTGAAGGCACGGCGGATCTTCTCCACCGAAAAGGGCATATCGTGGACGTCGGAGGCGACGATGAGGGGTTTTCCGACCTGGTAGAGCGACTCGATCACGCCCGACAGGGACATCTGGCGGGAGCTTGCGAGGTGCAGGAGGTTTCCGTCGAGGTCGAGGGCAGCGACCGCTGTCGTGGTGCCCGGGTCGATGCCGACGACGAGGTAACGCGGCTTTCCGAGGAGCGGGCGGAACCGGATCCTATCGAGCCGCTTCCCGCGGACCCTGACCTGGACGTCTGCACCGCGGTACGTGGAGACCGGGACCTCGTCCCTCAGCGCCTGGACGGAGAACGAGACCCTGCTGCACCCGCCGAACGCCCGGGTCTCCCTCTTCTCGTACTTCACCCCGGCGGCGAGGAGTGCCATCTCGACCTCGCGGGCCTTCTGGAGGACAGCCCCATGGATCTTCCTGCAGTACCGGTTCTGGCTCCACCCGCCCTTCCCTGGAGACCGGTGCCTGCTCACCACGACCTCGCTCTCGTTCTCGAACGCGATGACTTCGGAGCCGGCACCGAGTGACGCGACCCGTGCGATCGTCCGGGCCTCGTCGAAGGGGTCGAACCGATCGAAGCTGATGTTGTACCGGCTGGCGACCTTCCCGAGCGTCTCCTTCTTCTCGCCCCCTGTCACCTGGACGAGGCGGACCGACGGGGGAAGCATCTGGAGGAACGAAAAGATATCGTGGGTGTCCGCCGCCACTTCCT
>JAKPSJ010000066.1 GCA_029555345.1 Methanobacteriota archaeon
AACCGCTGGGTCTCCCTTGCCCGCGAGCTTGCATGGGTGGCCGCGGTGGTTGGAGGAATCGCCCTTGCACTGTTCCTCGTTTCGGGCACGTGGCCCGCGGTCGTGACGATAGAATCGGAGAGCATGGTCCCGCACATGAACGTCGGCGACCTGGTCTTCGTGGTCAGCGCCGACCGGTTCGGCGAACTCCGGACGTGGACGACCGGGAAGGAGACCGGGTACCAGAAGTTCGGCGACTACGGCGACATCCTCATCTACCGGCCCAACGATGCCCCCAATCCCCCCGTATCCATCCCGTTCGTCACGAGGGGAGTCCACCCCATCATCCACAGGGCGATGGAGAAAATCGGGGAAGGAGAGGACATCCCCAAGTACTACAACGTCTACCGTGGCCAGGCAACACCTGCCCAATACGTCCCGGCGACCATCCGGAACAACAGCCTCGTTCTCATGGACGGGACCGTCGTGACACCGCAGAATGCCGACCCGCTGGTCGGGTACGTGGTGCAGACAGGAATAAAGAGCCCGCATGCCGGGTACATCACCAAGGGAGACAACAACCTCGTCAGTGACCAGGCCGGGTACCTCTCCTCCGTGTCCGGCCAGGTCATCATGCCGGTCAGGGACGACTGGGTGGTTGGCAAAGCCCTGTTTACAATACCGCTCCTGGGATACCTGCCCCTCAACATCGTCCCGGTGGCAGTCATCCTCATCGCGTTCATGATAGTGTGGGAATACCACTCGAAGAAGAAGGAACGCAGCGTTACGAAGAAAGGGAAGAAGAAGAGGTGAAGGGACGGGAGTGCGGTCCATAAAGGAGATACTTGCCGGTGCCCGTGCAGGCGACCGGATGACTGCAGGAGAGGCCCTCGCCCTCCTCTCGGCGAAGGGCCGTGACATATTCGATATTTGCAGGACAGCGGACGAAGTGCGCGAGGAGAAGGTCGGATCAACCGTCACTTACGTCCGCAACCAGAACATCCACCTTACGAATATCTGCAAGAACCTCTGTGGTTTCTGCGCATTCGGCCGGCGGGCAACAGATGAGGGGGCATTCTGCGACGATCTCGAGACCCTCCGGAACAAGGTCCGCCAGGCTCAGAATAACAGGGTCACCGAGATCTGCCTCCTCTCCGGGGTGCATCCGGACTTTGATGCCAACCGGTATGCCGGGATCCTCGCCTGTATCAGGGAGACTGCGCCGGGTGTCCATATCCATGCTTTCTCTCCCGACGAGGTGAACCATGCCGCGGTACGATCGGGACTTACGACCCGTGAAGTTCTCGAAATGCTGAAAGATGCAGGACTTGGCTCCCTCCAGGGAACGGCCGCCGAGATTCTCGTGGACAGCGTGAGGGACGTCATCTGCCCCTCCAAGGTCTCCACAGCGGAGTGGGAGAGGATCATCCGGGAGGCGCACTCCCTTGGCATCTTCTCGACAGCAACGATCATGTACGGGTCGTGCGAGACCCCTGCAGAACGGGTCACCCACCTCTCCATCCTGCGCGACATCCAGGATGAAACGGGCGGGTTCTCAGAGCTCGTCCCCCTCTCGTTCCTCCACCAGAACACGAGACTCTACCGGGAAGGGCTAGCCCCTGCGGGAGCGACGGGAAGGGAAGATCTCCTCCTGATCGCTGTTGCCCGGCTGTTCCTCGATAATTTCCGGAACATCCAGGTCCCGTGGGGGAAGATTGGGCTCAAGCTGGGCCAGCTTGCGCTCCTGTCGGGTGCAAACGACCTTGCAGGCACAATGTTTTCAGATGACGTTTCGGAGAGCGCGGGGGCAAGCGGGGCAGATTACCTTGACCCGGCGGAGATGGAACGCATCTGCCATGATATTGGCCGGGAACTCCGGCAACGGCTTACGGATTATACCCTGGTCTGAACGTCAGTCTCCGGACCAGCAGTAGAAGGTCCCCCTTGCTTCCCGGCGTGTTTTCAGGTGGGGATCGGCGGAAAGTGCACGGAGAAGCTTGATCACTTCCTGGCGGTGCAGCCCCGTCTGGGCCACGAGGTCTTCGAGGGTGGCCGGCCGCCTCCTGATTGCCTCGATGACGACGGATTGTGCATCCCCCGGGGGACGACCCTGTACCTCCCCATACCGGAGCGGGAGAAATGCCTCCTCTTCCCCGATACCAAGGATCCGGGCTGCCCTTTGCAGTTCACCGGTGCCTGCCGCGCGGACCCAGGGTTCTGGTCCCGGACGGTCGAGGGTGTTCAGCTGCACCCTGTCCGGCCGTATCCTCCCGATCGCCTCCCTCAGGGCACGCAGGGCATCGTCTCCCGTGTTGAGGCCGGGAACGAGGAAAACCTCGAGCCAGATCTCCCCGGGATACGTCTCCCGGAACCGGCACAATCCCTCGATGATGGCGCGGACAGAGACGCCCGCCGCAGGCCTGTGGATCTTCTGGAACGTCTCCTCGTCGACGGTCGAAAGCGTGGGTAAAACCACGTCAGCCGGGCGCAGCGCATCCTGGATGTCGCCGTTCCCAAGGAGGCTCCCGTTCGTGAGAACTGCAACCCTGTAACCCGGAAAGGTGTCCTTGATGAAACGAATCACCCTCCCGATGGAGAGGGACAGCGTCGGCTCGCCCGATCCCGAGAAGGTGATGAAATCAAGGTCCGGCCGTGAGGAAAGGAACATGAAAAGCTCACGCTCGACCTCTTCCGGCGGGAAGAACTCCTGCCGGGTGGTGGTCTTCAGGGTTGTCCGGCCGACTTCGCAGTACACGCAATCGAAGGAACAGACCTTGTGGGGGACAAGGTCAACGCCAAGGGAGCGGCCGAGGCGCCGGGACGCAACAGGGCCGAAAATGTGCATATACTGCATGGCAATCATGGGATGGACCGGTTTTGCGGGTGATAATCATCACACCTCGACGAGATATGGAGTCCATGGGCATGGGCTCTCGTTCTGTCCCAGGATTCATCGGCGGTAATGTACCATCTCTACCTATTTATGCTCATATGAGTAAAATACCTGATCATGATTCTCTGCATCACGTCAAAAGGTCCGAAGTCCTCGGACCCTGTGGAAGAGCGGTTTGGAAGATCACCCTATTTCCTCTTTCATGACACGGAAAAAGGCGACTTTGATCCTGTCACAAACAAGTTCGCCGATGCAGCCGGCGGTGTCGGCCCGCGTGCGGCGCAGGTCCTGATCGATCGCGGGACAAAGGTCCTGATAACCGGGAACGTTGGAGGAAATGCCCTTTCGGTGATACAGGCCGCCGGAATCGAGGTGTTCCGGTACAGGGACGGCGGGTCGGTCGAAGACGCGTTCCAGAAGTACCAGAAGGGACTCCTCGAGAAGATGGCGTAGGAGTGCCGGATGAGGGTCGTGGTTGCCAGCGGGAAAGGGGGAACGGGAAAGACCCTCGTCGCAGCGAACCTGGCGGCCGTGGTTGCCGGTTCACGCGACGTCGTCCTCGTCGACTGTGACGTCGAGGAGCCGAACCTGCACCTGTTTTTCCCTTCGGAAAAAAAGGTGCTGCCCGTACTGGCAGACGTCCCGGTCTTCGACCCGGTCCGGTGCGACCACTGCGGGGAATGTGCGCGGACCTGCCAGTACGGGGCCATCGTCGTCCTGTCGCAAAAGAACCTTTTTTTCCCCGAGATGTGTCACGGGTGCGGGGGCTGCGAGATAGTCTGTCCGCAGGGGGCCATCACGATGGGAAAGAGGGAAGTGGGAAGGATAGAATTCTCCATGCCCCGGTCCGGTATCACCCTCGTCTCCGGCGTTCTGAACGAAAGAGAGGTCGCAGCACCCCGCGTCATCCGCGAGGCACTACGCTATGCGGCAGGTCACCCGCTCGTCATCTGCGATGCACCGCCGGGAACGGCATGCCCGCTCGTCGAGACC
>JAKPSJ010000090.1 GCA_029555345.1 Methanobacteriota archaeon
GGGGCCATCGTGACGCCTCCGACCTCGTACGGCGTGCACCCGAGCGGGTTTGCCGCGATCAGGGTGTTCACGATGGTGTTGACGGCTGCTGCGTCTGCGAGGGGTGCACTCAGGGTGCGGACCGCACTCTTCGTGACACTCCTCTGGACAAAGTCTGCCATGCTGCTGATACTCCTGCCCCCGGGAAACCCGGGGGCAAAGAAGGGTGGGAAGACCGGTGCAAAGAATAAAACGGGGGGTTCCCCATCGGACGCATTACCTGGTGCGAAATGGCGATCCGGGGAGATCGGTGCGTCATTGTCCTGCACGGTCCCCCGGAGGGGCCTCTCCCGCGAACACCGCCGCTTTCCTCGCCCTCCCCTCCAGCACGTCGGTTATCCGTGCCCGCGGCGTGGTATAGAGGACCGGCCCGATGAGAAAGTTCACCGCCCGGCCGGATGCCGAGAGCCGTGCGGTTCCCACCGCATCGCCGGTCGGGAGGAGGATGGCACGGGAATCACCCGCGAGGACGGCGGCTGCACCGTCGAGCGGGAGGGAGAAACAGCGGGGGTCGCGGTCGGTGCGGATCACCAGGGCATCGCCCTCGAGGAAGATCCGCCCCACCTTCCCGAACGCCGGTCTTTCGGATTCCCGGACCTTCCACCGGGAGAGGCCCGGCTGTCCCTCCGG
The DNA here is from genome assembly GCA_029555345.1 of Methanobacteriota archaeon. Taxonomy (GTDB): domain Archaea; phylum Halobacteriota; class Methanomicrobia; order Methanomicrobiales; family Methanospirillaceae; genus Methanolinea_A. The sequence continues at coordinate 670 of JAKPSJ010000090.1, forward strand.
GGGAAGGGGAACGGGTTTTGCGGGAACCACCGGCCGGAGGCACTCCCCGGAGCCCGGCCGGTCTTCCCCCGGGGCAGTGCCTTCTGGTGGGGTGGCAGGAGGGCATCCCGTGGAGTCCTTTGCGGGAACCGTGGAGTCCCCGGACATCCTTCTCCGGGACAGGAGCCGGGTGAGCAGGTCCCGGATTGCCCGGATCAGCCCCGGCATGGCCGTTCCTCCCGGCCCGGTTGCACGGCGGTCTCCCGTCGTGCACGGCTGCCGTCCCCTCTTCCTCTCCCCCCGGACACCCGCGTATCTCGCCGGCATGCCGGTTGCTTTCCGGGGAGTTCCTGCCGGTGGAGGGGGGAATGCGTCCTTTCCGGCGGGCAGGCCAGGCAGAACGGCATAAACGAGCTTGTCCAATCCATCTTCAACATCCCTGTCAGGACGGGACTTCCCAGGGGTCTGCTCAACCTTGACAAGGCATACCAGTTTCCCGAATTCACTTCTGCCATAGGAACTGTGCTCCTGGCATCCAGGAATGAGAGGAAAAAAACGAAGCAGGGTATCGGCAAGAAGATCGAGGATCTGTGGGGAAAAATAAAAAGGAATTTTTAGGAGAAATATAAATGGCAAAGTTAATAGAGACCGGTGACGAGGGAAGTTTCATAAATATAAAGGTTGTCGGGGTGGGAAATGCCGGAAGCAACATAGTTAAACGGATCTCGGACAAGATCCAGGGAATTACGACCGTGGTTTTCAACACCGACGCAAATGCCCTCAAGTACTCAAAGGCCGACATCAAAAGGCAGATAGGAGAAAAGACGACCCACGGGCGCGGGACCGGAAGAGACCCTGAAAAGGGGAAGTTCGCGGCAAACGAAGACCAGGAGAAGATAAAGGATGTCCTGAAGAATTCGGACTTCGTATTCCTTCTCGCGGGACTGGGAGGGGGCACGGGAACCGGAAGCGCTCCGGTAATCGCAAAGATCGCCAGGGAACAGGGAGCGATAGTAATATCCCTTGTTACTACGCCTTTCGATTTCGAGGGAGAGAAGAGAATTAA
>JAKPSJ010000103.1 GCA_029555345.1 Methanobacteriota archaeon
GTGACACCGCGGGTCGGCCTTCTCTGGGACGAAAAAACCGTCTTTTCCCGGGTCCTCCAGGAATGCGGGGTCTCATGCGAACACGTCACACCCCAAATGCTGGCAACGCCGTTCTTCCGGGGCAGGTTCTGTGCCATCATCGTCCCGACAGGCTTTGGCAACCCCGCCTATTCGCGGCTCCTGCCTGCGCTCCGGGCGTCCTCGTCCCGCATCAGGAAGTTCCTCGAAAACGGGGGTAGGCTGCTCGTCTTCGGGCCGGGTGCTGACCGGAGGGACGCCTACGACTGGCTCCCGTTCCGGGTACTTTACACGCATAGAAAGCAGGAAGGGGGTATCGAATGCGTCTCGTCCCAGGCCTGTGCGTCCCTTTTTGCCGGGTACGACCCCTCCGCCATCGAGTGCGACGGGTTCTTCCCGGAACATGACTGCGAGGTCATTGCAAGGGCAGGGGACGGGGCAGTCCTCATCCGCTGCAGCGCCGGCAGCGGCGAGGCAGTTGTCACAACGGTCCATGAATACCCGTCGCAGCCATTCATCCGGCAATTCTGCTCCGGTACGTCGGAAATATTATTGTGAACGAAGTCCAGGATTGAGTAAGGATCAGTCCATGAACCGCTATGTCATCGCTGTGGACAGCGGCCCCGAAGACCTCGAACCGGTTGCCCTTGCCCTCCACGAACTCTTGAACAAGCTCCCCATAACCGCAAGGTCTGCCCTTCGTCCAGGTATCCGGATAGAGAATGGGTACGTGGTGGACAGGAACTATACAGGCCCGGTCCTGGAAGAGGCCATCAGGGAGAACAGGCTGTTCAAGACGACTCCGGGGACAGGGGCATACAAGGGTGTGCCAGTCGTCGTGGCGCCTCTACGCGACTCTGCCGGGGGGGTGCTCGGAGCCATCGGTGTCGTGGACATTACAGGGATATTTGACCTTGCCACGCTGATGGAACACCAGTCAGAGATACTCCGGCAGGTCTGCGGCAAGGATCCCTGCCCGCTCCCCGCAGAGCAGTCCGCGTCCAAAAGGTAAAGACAATGTACGATGCTGCGTTCCGTGTCCTTGAGGTGCTCGAGAACAGCGACGGCCCGGTCTCGGGCGAGAAGATCAGCACTGTCCTCGGTATATCGCGGTCGGCGGTCTGGAAGCACATCAAGGAACTGATCAACATGGGCTATGATATCCAGGCGACCCACCGCGAGGGGTACCGCCTCCAGAAGAGCAGCGACCGGCTGCTCCCCTACGAGGTCCACAAGAAGCTCCGGACGAACGTGATGGGCAGGGCGATGCGGTACTTCGAGAGCACGGTCTCGACGAACTGGGTAGCGAAGCAGATGATACGGGAGGAGGACCCTGCCACGCTGCACGGGACGGTCATCATCGCCGAGCAGCAGACTGGCGGCATGGGGAGGCTCGGGCGGTCATGGATCTCACCACCCGGCGGGATCTGGGTGACCATCGTCATCAGGCCGGCGATTCCCATCGACAGGGTCTTCATGATCACGATGGCCGGGGCCATCGCGATCGCACGGGCACTCCGCAAGGAGTTCGACCTGGGTGCCCTGATCAAGTGGCCCAACGACATCTTCATCGGTGACAAGAAGGTCGCCGGGCTCCTCCTCGAGATATCTGCCGAGGCCGACAAGGTCAACTACGCCCTGCTCGGCATGGGTGTCGATGCAAACGTCTCGCCCCAGGACCTCTCGCACATCCCCAATGCTGTCACATCAGTGAGTTTGGAAGTCGGTCACGATGTCGACCGGCCAGCTCTCCTGGCCAGGATCCTGAAAGAGTTCGAGAGCCGTTACCTGCTCCTTGAGGCTGGTGAGTACGAATCGATCACCCGCGAGTGGAAGAGCCTCTCCTGCACCCTGGAACGCAGGGTCCAGGTCAACACCCTGAAGTCAAGTTTCGAAGGCGAGGCGATCGATATCGACGAGTTCGGTGCATTGCTCGTCCGGAAGGACAGTGGAAAGATCGAGCGCGTGATCGCCGGGGACTGCATCCAGCGGTAGGGTTAATTTGTCAACCGGTAAAATTTTCTTGGTTGACGATGCTTTCCGGAAGGGAGAGAGCCCTCTTTATCGCCCATACCGGTACCTTTGCAGCGCTCCTCGCGGCGGGGTCCTGGATCTCGATACCGTTCGTCCCCGTCCCCCTGACTCTCCAGACCCTCTTCCTCTTCATCGCTGCAGGGTTCATGGGGAGGCATGCGGCTGCACCGGTCCTGCTCTACCTGTTGCTCGGTGCCCTGAATTTCCCGGTCTTCCACAATGGAGCGGCCGGGATCGGAGTCTTCCTCGGGCCGACGGGCGGTTTCCTCCTCGGTTTTGTCCCTGCCGCGATCGTCTCCGGGTTCTGCTTCGAACAAAGCAGATCGGCGGTGCAGTGGGCAGGGATGGGAGCTGCGGCATCCATCTACTATGCATGCGGCATAGCGTGGCTTGCGTTTTCGTCAGGCCTCTCCCTCCCTGCAGCGGCCCTCGCCGGGGCGGTCCCGTTCATCCCCGGCGACCTGCTCAAGGCATTCGCAGCGTACACCGTGAATACAAGGGTCTCCCGTCTTGTGCGTGCTCCCGGCGACTGGGGGATGGTGAAGTGATCCACGTCGAAGGGCTCTGCCACGGTGTCCTCTCCATCCAGGATCTTGCCATCCCCCGCGGTTTTTCTGTCGTCACGGGTCCGAACGGGAGCGGAAAGACGACCCTGCTCCGGCTCCTCGCAGGGATATGCGAGCCAGAACAGGGGTCTATACTCGTCGACGGTCAGGACCCATCGAGCCTGGTGAGGGGGTTCGTGCACGAGTTCCCGGGGAGGAACGCCCTTTTTTCCCTCGTCTCACAGGAAATTGCCTCCCCCCTCTGGTTCAGGCACTCTTCCTGCGGAGAGGTGGAGAGGTCCGTAGCCCGTGCCGCCCGTTTCGTTGGGATAGAGATGCTCGTCTCGCGCGAGGTCCGAACCCTCTCGGGCGGGGAGCAGGTGCTCTGCGCCCTCGCGACTGCTGTGGTCGCAAAACCCACCTTGCTTGTTCTCGACGAGTGGGACTCCCATCTCGACTGGGAGACTGCGGCCCGCGTGGAGGCCTGCATCCGGAAGATGCATCTCCCTCATGTCGTCTGGTGCACGCAGGACATGGACATTGCCGCATCGGCAGATGGCGTGGTCTTCCTCGACCGGGGGAGAGTCAGGTATGCAGGGGCGCCGCAGGCTGTCTTTCCGTCATTGGTCGGCACCTGCTGGTACCCGCCGTCCTGGAGTCTGGAAGAATGGAACTCGTCTTCGATCGGGTCAACGTGAAGCGGGGAGAAGTGTCGATCCGTGCCTCCGGGACTTTCTCACCGGGCGTCCACCTCGTGACTGGAAGGGTCGGTGCTGGCAAGTCGACGCTGGCACTCCTTGCAGCAGGGCTCCTCTCCCCTGACGAGGGGTCGATCGAAAGGAGGGGGATATCGCGGTCCATGCTCCTCTTCCAGTTCCCGGAGTGGCACCTGACAGGCAAAACAGTGGACGAGGAGACAGCCTCGTTCGGTGTCCCGGCGGAGGAAGTCCTCGCACGGGCGGGGCTCTCCGGACGGGGCAGAGACGACCCGTTCTCCCTCTCGCGGGGCGAGATGAAGAAACTTCTTCTCTCCTGTCTCCTCTCGCGGGACGATGACCTTCTCGTCCTTGACGAGCCGTTCGGAGCCCTCGACTGTACCGGCAGGCAGTGGATCTGCAGGGAGATCGGGGAGAGGAGACGGGAGGGGATCGTCGTCCTGTGCACCCACGAGAGACATTTTCTCCCCCATGTGGACATGATCTGGGAGTTCGACGGGCACACGCTTTCCTGCCGGGGCCGGGTCCCGGCAGCCATTGCCTCATGGCAGGGCGCCCCGCCCGCGATAAAGGCCCTTATTGCAGCAGGTCGGCTGCCCCGGAACGTGGCCCGGGATGACATCAGGGAGGCGGCATGCAGGACCCGCGATTGAGGCTCCTTGCTGTCATAGCACTATCAGCCATCGCCTTTGCATCTGTGCGGGGTGCAGTCCTCGCGTTCGCATGGTGGGTGTGCACGCTCGAAGGCCCGGTTCACCTCTGGCGATCGCGGTGGCCGCTCATCGTTTTCCTGCCTCTCGTCGCAGTCTCCCTCGTCCTCCTCGTCACGGGTGGAGACTGGGCATCCTACAGCCTCCGCATTGCAGTCGTACTCTTGATTGCAATCTTTGCATACCAGGACCAGGCGCCTGGCGAGTTCCTCGGGGTCTGCACGTGGCTCCTCGGGGAGCGAGCTGGATTCGACTGCGGGCTTGCAGGCGAGATCTCCCTCGCCAGCCTCCGGGCCCTGGAGAGCGAAATCGAGAAGGCCACCTGGGCTCTCTCTCTCAAGGGAATACCCGTTCGGCTCCGTTGCATCGTTTCCCTCTCCGCAGGGCTGTTCTACGGCGCCCTCCGGCGGGCGTACGACCAGGCCGATCTCCTCGTGGCCAGGGGGTATTCCCAGGGCGGGTCGTGCTGTGCCCGGTTCCAGGCATCGGGACGCGATATCGTCGTCACAGGTGCAGCCGTTGCAGTTGGAATCGCCGCATTTTTACCAGTCGGAGAATTTTTTATACTAGTACAATGAAGGATTTAGAGGTTTAGCAGTTGTCTCCCCGGCGAGCTGCCGCCAAGCCCGGAGGTTACCAGATGCGTGTTTCCCGTGCAGGAAAGGTTGCGATCACAGATACCACCCTGAGAGACGCCCACCAGTCGCTGATAGCGACCCGGATGCGCACTGCGGACATGCTCACTCTTGCACGGCTCATCGACGGCATTGGCTTCTTCTCGGTCGAGGCGTGGGGGGGCGCTACCTTCGACACGAGTATCCGGTACCTTGCCGAGGACCCCTGGGAGCGGCTCCGGGTGCTGAAGGAAGCGCTCAAAAAGACCCCGATCCAGATGCTCCTCCGCGGGCAGAACCTGGTAGGCTACCGCCACTACCCCGACGACGTCGTGGACCGGTTCGTGGACGCTGCCTACAGGAACGGCGTGGACATCTTTCGCGTCTTCGACGCCCTCAACGATATCAGGAACATGACCCGGGCCATGAAGCGGGTGAAGGAGACAGGGGCGCACCTGCAGGGCACGATATGCTACACGACGAGCCCGGCCCATTCGAACGAGAAGTTCGCTGCGATGGCAGAAGAACTCCACGCACTCGACTGCGACTCCATCTGCATCAAGGACATGGCCGGACTGATCATGCCGGACGCTGCATACGACCTGGTCACGCGGATCAAAGACAAGGTCGATATACCTGTCGACCTCCACTGCCACTGCACGAGCGGGATTGCTCCCATGAGTTACCAGGCAGCGATCGAGGCGGGTGTCGACATCCTGGATACGGCGATGTCCCCGTTTGCCATGGGCACGTCGCAGCCCCCGACAGAGAGTGTTGTCGCAGCACTGGAAGGGACCCCGCGGGACACGGGGATAGACCTGCGCAGGCTCCGGGAGGTCCGGAACGAGTGTCAGAGGATCCGGGAGAGGTATGCAGGCATCCTCGACTCCATATCCGAGCGTGTTGACAGCGACGTCCTCCTCTACCAGCTCCCCGGGGGGATGATCTCGAACCTCGTCTCGCAGCTCAAGGAGCAGGACGCCCTCGACAAGCTCGACGCCGTGTTCCAGGAGATCCCCCGCGTGAGGAGCGATCTTGGGTACCCCCCGCTCGTGACGCCCACGTCCCAGATCGTCGGCACGCAGGCTGTCTTCAATGTCCTCATCGGTGGAGAGCGATACAGGAACGTGACGAACGAGGTCAAGGACTACGTGCGGGGCCTCTACGGGAGACCGCCGGCCCCGGTCCCGGAAGAGATAAGAAAGATCATCATCGGTGACGAGCCGGTGATCACCGTCCGGCCGGCAGACCTCCTCGAACCTGTTTACGAGAAGATGAAGGCCCAGGCCATGGCCGAAGGGGTGATCAGGAAAGAAGAGGACGTCCT
>JAKPSJ010000116.1 GCA_029555345.1 Methanobacteriota archaeon
GCGCCTCGGCGAGGTCCGGGAACCCGGGGAATAAGGCGATGAACTGGGGGTAACGGCCCCTGACACGTTCGACTCCTGTCTGCTGGAGCATGACCTCCGAGACGAGGATGCAGTACGGGTCAGTCGTCTCCCGCCACGGGAAATCACGCCGGAATTCCCGGTAATGATTATACACTGCTTCCCGGAATCTCCCGATCTCCTCGGGGGATAAGGTCAGGGCATTGTTATCGGCAGGGCAACCCATACCTTTCAACGAGGGCTTCCCTCCTTCCCACCGGTGCACGTGGCCTGTATATTTTTCCCGTACTGGCCACCCCGTTCTGACAACCGTTCCAGCCTTCGCAGGATTGCCTGGATATCGCCGATGCAAAAACTGCCTGTCACTGGGTTTGCCGCCATGCCCCGCCCGGCACGGTTATTTCGAAAACGGCCCCATCCCCGGGGGCTCCCAGCTCCTTGATGGAAATGCCCGTGATCGCGAGGAACTCCCTGGCCATGAAAAGCTCATACCCGGTGTGTCTCCCGTAACCCCTCTCAAATATTTTCTCCTTTTCAGCTTCCGCTATCCCCTCTCCGTTGTCCTGGTACCGGATGACGAGGTCATGGCCTCTTTTTGAACACTCTATCGAGATCGAAGTGACATCCCCGCCGCGGCGGAGCGAGTTGTCAAAGAGGCTTGCAAAGACGTGCTCGAGCAATGGGTCTGCATAGACAGCCAGCCCGTGGCACGAGGTGTTGACCCGGACGCCCCTTGGCGCATGCGCGGAAATAGCAGCTTCGAGGTCATGCCAGCGAGGTGCTTCCATGCCCAAATCCCCATATTTCCTGGCAATCTGGATATTCCGGTCAATACTCCCAACCGAGGATTTGGCACTCTTTATCAGCTCGTTGAGAGAGGGATCCTTGTTATTTTCATCCAAAAGTTCAAGGTAGCCCTGGGTTGCTGTCACCTTGTTTGATATATCCTGGATAGTCACGTCATGGAAGAGACTGATGTTCTTGTTGAGGCGCTGCACGATAGATTCTGCGTTCTTGAAATTGGTAATATCCAGGAGCGATGCAATGCTCTTTTTCGTTCCAGGGATCATGTCAATAGTAAGATAAATGCGCTTTACCTCGCCGGCCCGGTTCCTCAACCCAAACTCATAGTACGTGAGTGCTTGGGACGTGCCCCTCCTCCTCCTGTGCTGATTGAGCATCCATTCGCGGTCCTCATCCACCACGAACTCGGTCCAGCTCATCTTCCCCTCAATCTCTTCTTTCGAATAACCTGTCAGGTTCTGAAACTGGGTATTCGCGTGGCTGATGATTGCATCTTCCTCGATAACAATAGTGGCAGTCCCCGTATTTTCAAAGAGTGCCTGATAAAGAGATTCACTCCTGCGGAGAGCGTCCTCTGCAATTCTCCTCTCGGTCAGGTTCCGGAGTATTGTCTGAATGGCTACGACCCTGCCATTCAGCACGAGAGGTGATATCCGGATCTCATAGGGGACCCTTTTGCCGCTCTTTTGGATGCCTTCGATCTCGAATGCAGGTATTGCACGACCTTCTTTGTAGTCTTTCAGGTAACGTGCGATGAGGTCATGAAATTCCGGAGCTATGACCCCGGCAGAAAAGACATCCTTGCCGATAACCTCCCTTGGGTCCCATTGACTCTCTTCCTCGAATCTTTGGTTGAGACCAAGGATCTTCCCTTCTGTGTCAATGATAGCAATTATGTCGGCAGCCTGGTTAAAGAGGGTCTCGTACTTCTTTTCACTCTCCCTGAGCAACTCTTCGCGCCTGTCAAGTTCAGAGATCGATGACCTGATCCTTTCCTCTGCATTGGATATCTGCTGGAGTGCCTCGCGGAGTCTGCGTTCAGACCATTTATAATCCGTGATATCGCGGATGGACTCGATCGCACCCACTATTGTCCCATTCTCGTCGTAGAGTGGACTTGCCTTCCCAAAGAGTATTCTCCTCTCACCCCGTGGGCGGGGTTGATCTGTCTCGGCAATGAGGACGTTCTTCTCCCGGGTGCTCAGGGAGTAATGGTCCGGTATGTTCTCCCCGGGCGAGAGGATAAAGTCGATCAGGATTTGGCGGCGGTCACCATAAAAGGGGATAGAATATTCCCTGTCCCCTTTTCCTATCATCTCCCTGGCACTGATACCGGTCATCTCTTCTATCGCGCGGTTCCATGCAATGACACGCCCCTCCTGATCGATGGCAAAAACGGCGTCGGGAAGGAAGTCAATGATATCGGCAAGCCTCTTCCTCGACTCCCGAAGTTCCTCTTCTGCCCTCCTCTTTGCAACTGCCTGGCGTATCTGGTGGATGAGCTCAGCAAACTGTGCCTTTGGGTCCCCTCCCTTTTGCAGGTAGTAGTCAGCACCAAGGTTGATGGCCTGGATGACAATCTCTTCACGGCCCCTACCTGTGAATACGATAAAGGGGATGGTATTTCCCCTCGAACGGACCTCCTTTAGGAGGGTAATTCCATCCATCCCAGCCATCTGGTAGTCAGAGACGATGACGTCATAATGACCGGAACCAAGCATTTCCAGTGCTCTCTGTGCAGATTTTGCAGTATCGACGTGAAAATCGGGGGATTGTTTCTCAAGAAACGTCTTTCCCAGGTAAAGAAGTGGTTCCTCGTCATCCACGTACAGGACAGAGATCACCTGCTATGCCCCCGAACGATAATGACCTCCACTTAGTATATCAAAGTTGGGATTGGTGTCCTCACCGGAATGCACAGATCTCCAGGTAAAATTTGATGACTTGCCCTGCCTGTATAGGGGAACACGGGATGGAAAGTGCCGGAAAGGCACTTTCCACCTCCCCTTCAGATCGTAAACGAGAACGGCGGAAACACGCTGCCGGTCCGGGAAAACGTGAACTTCGTACCAGTTGGTGCCGGCTTGAAGAACATCTCCGTCGTCCAGCTCCTGCCCGCAGGGTTCTCGATCGTGTTCTGGAACTTCGTTTCCTGGATCTTCGGGAACCCGTCTGTATACGTGACCTTCTTCACAGACACCGTCTCGTTGACCACGACGTTGCCGGAAACACTGGTACTGCTCGATATGAGCGAACTCCAAGGGTAACTTGCGGCAACGGGTGTCATGACGACGAGCCCACATAAAACCAGGCATATTGCTGCGATGAATCGATTATGGTGCAGGTCTGGCATTATAACCTCCGTGTGGCGTGGCGGCTCACTACTGACCATGTTCATAGTGTTTTTCGGTTCCACTACCCTATATGCTTTCTCCCGGGCTTCAGGTCCGCAGAAACAACCCGTCAAGGTCTTTTTTCCTGAAAATGACCATCGTCGGCCTGCCATGAGGGCAACTGAAGGGGTGGGCGGTCTGCCGGAGCTCGGTCAAAAGCGTCCTGCACTGCTCGCGCGTGAGAGGTGTCCCGGCCTTTATGGCACCCCTGCATGCGACCATCTTCCGGATGGCGTCTATCCGAGACGGTCCGGCCTTCTCGCCACTGGAAAGGATCGCAGAGAGGAGTTCCCTGACGCCCACGGGGTCCACCTGCCTGCCGAGCACGACAGGCACCGCACGGACAGCATAGGACCCTCCCCCGAACTCCTCGATGTCGAACCCCACCTCTCCGAGGGCTGGGACGAGGTCGGGGACGATCGATGCCTCGCTGGGGGAGAGGTCGAGGACGACCGGGACGAGGAGTTCCTGGGACTGGGGCTGCGCTTTGTCCCCTGCAATGAGCCGGTCGTAGAGCACCCTCTCATGGGACGCGTGCTGGTCGACGAGGACGAGGTCCTCTCCTCCCCTGAACGAGGCAAGGACGTAGGTACTGTCCAGTTGTCCAAGGACTTCCATGTCGGGCAGGAACGCACCGCCGGTGCTTTCAGCCGCATCTTCCTGGACTTCCAACTCGGCCTGATGCCCAATCCTCCTCCTCTCCGAGAAGGCGTGCTCTTCCGGTTCCGAGACCATTCCCGCGGGAGGAGATACGAGATCGTAGGCAGGAGCAGGAGAGGGCTCAACAAGGGGGCTCTGCCTGGCTATCCGGGCTGCGTTCTCCACTTCGGGGATGAGGATCTCGGATTCGAGTGCAGACCTCACTGCAAGGGATACCTCATCCCGGACCTCCCGCTCCCGGGCGATGCGGACGTCCCTCTTTGTCGGGTGGACGTTGACGTCCACGAGCGAAGAGTCGAGCGTTATATCGAGGACTGCCACCGGGAACCGGTCTGCAGGAAGGAGTGTCCCGTACCCTTCCCGGACTGCGAGGGACAGCGGGCGCGACAGGACAGGGCGGCCATTGACGGAGATGAAGATCTGGTAGAGGTTCTGCCGAGAAAAGGAAGGCCGTGATATGACGCCCTCCACGCGTGCGTGGTGACCGGAGAACAGGACCGGGACGAGGGATTTTTCGCATTCAGTCCCGAAGAGGTGGAGGGCAGCGTCACGTACAGTCCCTCCCGGTGATGAAATGAGCGTCCTCCTGTTATGGAGGACCCGGAAAGAGACACCGGGGTGGGAGAGGACGACGCGCTCCATGGTTCCGGTCATGTAGGCCATCTCGGCTGCCAGTGAGCGCATGAACTTCTTTCGCACAGGCGTGTTGAAGAAAAGGTCTTGGACTTCCACGGTCGTTCCCGGCGGGCACCCGCACTCCTCCCGCAGGACAAGGTCCCCGCCCTCGTATCTGACGCGTATGCCTGCTAGGGACTCTTTCCCTGCCCTCGTCGTCAGCGTGAGCCGCGAGACGGCAGCGATGCTCGCGAGAGCCTCCCCCCTGAACCCGAGCGAACCGACCCTCGAGAGGTCCTCGATGGATGCGATCTTGCTGGTTGCGTGGCGGACGCAAGCCAGTTCCGCATCGCGCGGTGTCATCCCGCAGCCGTCGTCGGTCACCCTGATGCCCGTGATCCCTCCGCCCTTCGATGTGATCTCGACCTCGATCCTGCCTGCACCGGCATCGAGCGCATTTTCCACGAGTTCCTTGACGACTGATGCCGGTCGTTCGACTACCTCTCCTGCCGATATCCGGGATATCGTCTCTTTGTCGAGGAGACGTATCTTTCCGCTGGTCCCGGGCTCATCCATGTCTCCTACCCCCCACCGGTATCCCTGGCCCTCTTCTGGAGGTCGTAGAGAGTCGAGAGGGCCGAAAGCGGCGTCATGTCATCGAGGTCGAGGTTCTTCAGGGCCTCGAGGACAGGGTGGGAGGGGGACTGGGGCTCGATGTCCGGGAGAAGCATCTGGGTGTACCTCTTCGTCTTCCCCTCCCTGCTGCTGCCACCGCCCCTGATCTCCTCTTCGAGGAGGGCCCGGGCCCTCTCGGTGACCCGGCGCGGCACCCCCGCAAGCGACGCGACGTGGATGCCGTAACTCCGGTCCGTTGCACCGGGGATCAGTTTCCTCAGGAAAACAACTTCTTTCCCGCTCTCCCTGACTGCGAAGTGAAAATTCTTCACCCGTGGCAGGTCTCCCTCCAACGAGACTATCTCGTGGAAATGAGTCGCGAAGAGCGTGCGGGGCCCGTGCGACCTGCTGCCGTGGAGGTACTCGAGGACTGCCCTCGCGATGCAGAGCCCGTCGAGCGTGCTCGTCCCCCTCCCTATCTCGTCGAGGATGACGAGGCTTTTTTCTGTGACATTGTTGAGGATGTTCGCAAGTTCCAGCATCTCCACCATGAACGTGCTCTGCCCGCTTGCAAGGTCGTCGAATGCCCCGACCCGGGAGAAGACCCGGTCGACGATCCCCACGCGGGCATACTCTGCCGGGACGAAACTCCCTGCCTGTGCCATGATTGCGATCAGTGCCGCTGCCCGCATGTAAGTGGACTTCCCGGCCATGTTGGCACCCGTGAGGATCAGGACCTGATCCCGGTCCCCGGACATGTCGAGGTCGTTGGGCACGTACTTCCCGGGCATCCCCTCCTCCACGACAGGGTGGCGCCCTCCCCTGATGAGGAGGCGCGTCGAGTTGTCGACAACTGGCCTGCAGTAGTTGTTTGACGCGGTGACAGTGGCGAGCGAACAGGTGACGTCGAGGATGGCAAGTCCCCGCGCCATGGACTGGAGTCCCGGGACCGCTGCCTGGAGCTGCCTGACCACCCCCTGGTAGACCTCCTGTTCCAGGGTCAGGCGACGTTCATCGGCTGAAGATATGAGGGCCTCCTTCTCTGCGAGCTCCGGGATCGTGAACCGCTCCCCCGTGGACGTCGTCTGCTTCCTCTGGTAGTCGGGGGGCACGAGGTGGAGGTTCGGCTTCGTCACCTCGATATAATACCCAAACACCGAGTTGTACCCGATCTTCAATGACCGGATCCCAGTCCTCTCCCTTTCACGCTGCTGGAGCTCTGCGATCCAGTCCCTGCCCGAGGTGGAGAGATCCCGGAGTGCATCCAGTTCGGGGGAGAAGCCGGGGCGGATGACACCTCCATTCCTCGTATTTGCGGGGGGATCGTCGACGATAGCCCGCCCGACCAGGTCTTTGACCCAGCCGAGGTCGGGAATCATGCCGCAGGCATCGGCAATGAGTCCCGGTGCGCCTTCCCCGGTCCCGATGCCGAGGATTCCCGGGACCCGTGGGACGACAGCGAGGGCTTCCCCGGCACTTTTCAAGTCCCGGGGGCAGACATTTCCGAAAGCAATCCTGCCGGATATTCTCCCGATGTCCCCGCACCGCTTGAGGACCTGCGCAAGCTCCATCCTCACTGCCGTGTTCTTCACCATGAACTCCACGGCGTCCAGGCGAGCATTGATCGCCTCGCACGAGAGGAGAGGCGCACACAGCCACTCCCTCAACAGGCGGCTGCCCATCGGCGTGACCGTCCTGTCGAGCACGGATATGAGTGTCCCCTCCTTTCCCCGGCCCCTTATCCCCTGGAGTATCTCCAGGTTCCTCTGGGTGACGGCGTCGAGGAGACAGAAGTCCCGGGAGTGCCTGACAGAGAGAGCAGACACCTGCCGGAGCTCCTGCCTCTGCGTCTCCTTTGCATACGTGAGTGCGGCACCCGCTGCAATGACTGCACCGTCCATGCCTGCGACACCGAAGCCTTCCAGGCTCGAGACGCCGAAGTGGTTGCAGAGGGATTCCTGTGCACCGTCCAGGTCGTACCACGAGGCGGGGACCCGCGTAACTGTCAGTGGCATGCTGGAGAGGTGTTCCAGCAGGTCGGGCGGGAGATCCTCGGGGACTATGCACTCCCGCGGTGCATAGCGGGCAATTTCGTCTGATATTGCTGAGAGCGGTGTCTCACCCCCGAGGGGTATGCAGAAGAACTCCCCCGTGGTGATATCGAGGAATGCAATACCTCCATCCCTCTTCTTTTTTTTCGGGGAGATGGCCGCGAGGTAATTGGCCGCGGGAGACTCGAGGAGGGTCTCGTCCATCACCATCCCCGGCGTGACGACGCGGACGACCTCCCTTCTGACAATCCCTTTCGCCTCGCGGGGGTCTTCGACCTGGTCTGCAATGGCGACCCGGAAGCCCTTCGCGATCAGCCGGGCGATGTACCCCTCGACGGCGTGGCAGGGGACACCCGCAAGGGGGACGGGGTTTTTGTCCCTGTCCTGTGACCGAGACGTGAGAACGATATCGAGCTCGCGGGAGACTGTCCGTGCGTCCTCCCCAAATGTCTCGTAAAAGTCACCGATATGAAAGAGGAGGATGGTGTCCGGGTACCGGGACTTCAACTCCTGGTACTGGACCATAGCCGGTGTAAGCCGTGCACCGGGTGTCTGACTGGGAGTCGGATCACCCCTGCTCATCACACATAACTCTCCACCTGCTGGAGTGTTATGTGTAACGATCCTGCCCTAAGATACCCTTGTCCCGGCGATCTGGAACGGGCTTTCGATAACATCCTCTCCGTGGCATCCAGGGTACTTGGGACCGCCGCGCCCCCCAATTGCTGCGAAAAAAGGCAGCGATTTTCGCGCCCAGAGTCGATGCAAGTCACCGGCGGAGATCGGGGGATATCGCCATGGTCAGGATGTAGGCAGGCTTGTTCCGCTCGCGGGACATGGCACGCCCGGAAAGCGGAGCATATAGAAATATCGGAGTGGTGTTACAGGTTCTTCAACGCGACCATGTCCTTGACACCGGTCAGCTTCCAGACGAGGGACCTCTCTTCCTCTGCAATCGCCTCGGGCGGGTCCTGCGGTGAGTGCCCGAGGGCTGCGAGGATGTTCTTGGAGAGGTGGCGTTCCTTGACGAGGTCGACGAACTGCTTGCGGATGACTTTCTTGTCGATCGAATCCGTGACCTCCTCGAGATACCCCTGCATGCTCACGAAAGTGTAACTCGACAGGTCTTTTGTGTATTTTTCCACCTCGACTGCGACGTGGGGGCTTTTCCTGAAATATTCGAGCTTCTTCCCGTATTTCGTGGAGAGGAAGTAGAGGAACCTGCCGTCGAACACGTAGAGAAAGGGGGCAATGTAGGGGTACTTCTCGCCCTGGAACGCAATGCGGCAGATGTATCCCTTTCCGATCAGGGTATCGTATTCCTCCTTGTCCATGCGGGGGATCTTCACTATCTCCATACCTCACCGCATTCAGGATTGATAACACCACTTTATTAAATATTGTGAATCCTCCGGGAGGTCACGGCGCTCATCCCGTGACTTTTCCCTCGATGGGATACCCGGCTGCCTTCCATCCCGAAAATCCGCCGATCACGTTGGCGACCTTTGCAAAGCCTGCCGCGAGGAGCAGGCTTGCAGCGAGGCTCCCCTTGAACCCGGCATCGCAGTATACGACGACCTTCTTGTCCTTCGGGATCTCTGCCAGGCGCGACACGAGTTCCCCCACGTAGATGTGGCGGGAACCCATGACAAAACCCGTTGTTTCCCGGTTCTTCTGGTCCCTCACATCGAGGAGGATGAAACGCTCCTTCTCGAGGGCCTCGCGGAGCGTGGCGACCGACCATGTCTCCAGCCTGCCGACCGCCCTTCCCGAGCGGCTCCACGCTGGAAAACCTCCCGCAAGGTACCCCCCGATGGCGTCATAGCCAAGCCGCACGAGGCGCTTCACCACGGGATCCGGCCTTGGGTCGAAATCATCCACGATTACGACCGGACGGTCATACGAGAGGACACATCCTGCAAGGGAAGGGATTCCATCACGCCACAGCGAGATGCTCCCCGGGATATGCCCTCCCCCAAATGCTTCCGGGGACCGCGTATCCAGGACCTGGGCGCCGGTCCTCTTTTTCTCCTCGAGTCCCTGCGGGTCCAGCGGATCAGGGCGGGGGATGTGGGAGATTACTGGCGGCCCGGCCCGGTTGAGCCTCTCCATCGTCGAGAAGTAGGGTGGAGTATAGTGGTGTTCGGACTTTTTCCTGGCGATAAAACTCTCCCGGTCTAGCTGGAAACAGGGGTTGTGAGCCCGCTCGAAACCGATCGTCGACAGTTCCAGGTCTGCGATCTCCCCACCGCAGACCGACCCGGCACCGTGGGCCGGGCAGACGATAACGCCATCCCCGAGCGGGAGTACCTTCCCATGGAGGGCGTCGTAAAGAGTCCCTGCTGCCCATTCTGCCTTCTCTGGCCCGAAGAGGTCAGTCCTTCCCACATCACCTGCAAAGAGGGCGTCCCCCGTGAAGATGACCAGGGGGTCGGGAGAGACGGAGAGATCGCGCATGACGAGGGATATACTCTCGCGGGTGTGACCGGGCGTCTCGAGGACTGCAAGTTCCAGGCGCCCGATGCGAAACCTGTCGCCCTCCGAGACAGGCCTTCCGAAGGAAAAGTCCAGTGCTGCACCATGGTAAACTGCGGCTCCGGTCCGTCCAGAAAGTTCGAGTGACCCCGAGACATAATCCTCGTTCCTGTGCGTCTCGAATACAGAGGTGATCCGGGACGCGGATGAGGAGGCAAGGTCCAGGTACACCTGGCAGTCCCTCCGCGGGTCGATGACGGCAGCGTCACCGCTGTCTGCGATGAAGTAGGAGTTATGGGAGAGCCCTTCCGAGCGAATCTTCCGGAGTATCATTATGCTGTCCGATCCCAGGTGGAGGGAGGTATGTCCCCTGACATCTTGACCATTTGCACCGGAGGACCCTGGGGGTCGTTTCCCAAACAATACTTCCATATGGGTGGGAGAGAGATCCTGTAGAGGGGACAAGTGCAATGAGAGGCAGGATCAGGGCTGTTATTCTCGACATGGACAATACCCTCTTTGACCTCGTGGAGGCGAAGTATGCCGCCTGCAGGGCGATTGCACGGGAAACGGGGTTCGGGACGGCAGATCAGTTATTCTCCTACTTCCTCCACGGGAAGAGGAGTTTTGAGGACCCGCTGAACATCAGGGACTTTCTCGAGGATCATGGGGTGTTCGACGCCAACCTCACCTCCCGCTGCGCCTGCATCTACCACGAAGTGAAACTCGCCCGCATCCAGCCTTACCCGGAAGTCCGAAAGACCCTCCTTGCCCTCCGCGAGAGGGGTTTCCCCCTTGCACTCGTCACCGATGCACACCGGCCCGATGCAGTGCCGCGCCTCGAAAAGACGGATCTCCTCGGCCTTTTTGACCATATCGTGACGCACGAGGCGACCTGGCAGAAAAAGCCGAGCCCTGTCCCCTTCCAGTATGCCCTGAACCTTCTCGGCATTCCGCCCGGAGAAGTCATCGCGGTTGGAGACAGCCCCCGGAGGGACATCGCCCCCTGCAGGCAGATGGGGATGGTAACCGTGTATGCCCGCTACGGCGACCGGTTCTCCAGGGGGGATGACATGGGGGGTGCGGATTATGCAATAGACTCCCTTGGACAGGTCCTTGCCATCCTCGACGGCGGCGCAGTGGAAGAAATGAGCATGGGATATCAATGTGCGGCAGATTCACACTCGCATTGACGGTCGGGTTCGGGGAGCGGTTCAGCGTGGAGGATACAGGTCTTTCCCTCTCACCGAGGTACAATATTGCGCCTTCCCAGCAGGTCCCGATCG
This sequence comes from Methanobacteriota archaeon, assembly GCA_029555345.1. Lineage (GTDB taxonomy): Archaea > Halobacteriota > Methanomicrobia > Methanomicrobiales > Methanospirillaceae > Methanolinea_A. The sequence continues at coordinate 10,918 of JAKPSJ010000116.1, forward strand.
TTTATACGACTCACACGGGAGAGAGGGTCGCCAGGCTGATGACCTGGGGGCTGGTCCCCTCGTGGACGCGGGACATGACCGGTGCCCGCCCCATCATCAATGCGCGTGCTGACTCGCTCGCAGAGAGGCCTTCCTTCCGCGGACCCCTGGCACGGCAACGCTGCCTCGTCCCGGCCACCGGTTTCTACGAGTGGGGGAAGTCAGGCACCCAGAAAATCCCCTACTACATCAGGAGGAAGGACGAGGCCGTTTTTGCGTTTGCCGGACTCTTCGATGTCCTGAGAGGGAGGGATCCTCCACTGTGGACATTCACAATCATAACGACCGACCCGAACGCGCTCGTTGCCCGCATCCACGACCGGATGCCTGCGATACTCCACCCGGAAGACGAGGCCCGATGGATTGCCCCCGGCCCAATCGGGGAGAGAGATCGGGAGGAGATCCTCTCTCCATTCCCTCAGGATCTCCTCGAAGTCTATCCTGTTTCCAGGGCAATCAATGACCCTCTCCAGGAAGGGCCACACCTCATCCGGCGCACTGGCGACCGGACCCTGGACTTCTGATTTCCATCTCTATAATCAGAGGAATGGTCCTTTATTTTTGGTCCCTCTTTAGGGCGTTCCTGACCGATTCCCTGACCCTCTCCTCCAGTCCGGGAATCGTTCTGACGTCCCGGATCTCGTCCATACCGTCGAGGAGTATGGGTCCTTCCGCCCCGATGCCGAGGAGCGAGAAGAAGGCACCGACAACGCGGGAGACGCAGGTGAAATTCTCCTTCCCCCTCCTCCCAGCGACAGACATGAGGACGCCCTTTGCCTTGATGGGGGGAAGACGACCGAGTGTCCCTGACGCGTTGATGACCTGGGACTGATCGAGTGTCCTCGAGGCGTGGAGGGCCTGGAACCGGTCGAGGAGCGCCTTTGTCCCGGCCGGGACAGTATTCGTGTAGACAGGGGTGCAGACGACGAGGAGGCGGCACCCACTCGCGGCGGCGAGAACGGATGTCATGTCGTCTTCGTAGATGCACGTGCCGGTGTTGTAGCACTGGTAGCACCCGATGCAGGGGTGGATGTCCATGTCGTGCGGGAAGACCACCTGCACGTCCTTTCCCTGCCGCTGTGCCTCGTCAGCCACCCACGAGGCGAGGAGGGAGCAGTTTCCGCCCGGGCGTGGGCTGCCCTGGATGACAACAACTGCCGGGGGACCGGGAGGGACATGGACAGGCGCGGACTCCAGGGTGGTGATCCCTTCGAGGAACCCCTGGGGGTCAGCGGCAAGGTCTCTTTCCCACCGGGCAAACGTCCGCTCTGCGACGTCTTTTGCACCATAGGCCATCGTGGGAGCATATTCAAAGGAATTGGTGCGGAAGGCGGAGAGCATTCTCTCTCCCTCCCACAGCTCGACTGAGTAGCGGACCATCCCCGGGTAAACCTCCCCGAGGTCTTCCTCCCCCATGCGGAGCAGAAAACTCCTCCCTCCCGCAGTGATCTCCCCTGCCTGCAGGGGGGCCTTCCTGTTGCTCACAGGTACGTGGTTTGGGTCGGTTTATGATATCTTCGTTTCGCACGACACGATACTTTTTTTGGTCAGTACCTGGAAAGAGTTCTCATCGGAGCACCAGATGAACGCGAGACTCGAAAGGGAGATTGAGACGCTGACGCAGCTCGCAGAAGAGAGAGGCGCCCGTGCCCGCCCCATCCGTTCAGAAGACGTCGTTGTCGCTGACTGGGTGAGGTTCAAGTGCAGGTTCGGGTGCAAGGGCTTTGGGAAGCACCTGGGCTGCCCTCCCTATGCACCGGCACCGGAGGAGACTCGGAGGATGGTCAGGGAATACAGCACCGGCCTCCTCCTCCGGTTCGATGGCGTGCCAGGTCACCCGGACCTCTCCCCCGACCAGATACCGGAGGACTTCCACCCCTTCCTCCGTGACCTCATCCTCTGGGTCAACGGGACCGTCCATTTCCTGGAAAAGACTGCATTTTACCATGATTTCCAAAAGGCATTCGGCTTTGGGGCGTACCCCTGCATCTACTGCGAGCACCAGCACTGCGTCGCAGAAGAACAGCCCGGTATCGTGGACGAGAGCATACGCCGCATGTGCAGGCACATGGACCTTGTCAGGCCGAGCATGGAGGCGGCCGGGATGGACGTCTTTGCAACTGCCAGGAACGCGGGGTGGGAACTCCACGTCATCCCGTGCAGGAACATGGAATACGGGATGATCGAGCACGGGGACGTCATCTCCATCGGGCTGGTCATGCTCGAATGAGAATGACAGGGGAGGGGAGGACGGTTCTCTCCTGTAAAACGACCCTGGGCAATTTCCTGGCGTGACAGGACCTGCCGACCCTCACTTTCCCTTCCGGAAGAAGCCCAGCGGGTCCCGCCAGTTTATACGGATGCTCTCCCTGCCGCTGGGGAATATCCCCTCTTTTACCATCTTCACCTCTTCGACCGTGAAAAAAGCTCCCGGCTGGTACTGGTTGATGCACGACAGGACCTGCGGGAGGTCCTGCCTCCGGCACACAGATAAGAGTATCCTGACCGGACCGGTCGCACCCTCCGCATCCGTGGCCGTGACACCGAGGTCCATCTCCCTGAGGGCTTGCTCGAGAGGGGCAGCGTCCTTCTGCGTGATGACCCTGATGACCACGTTGCCAAGGGACAGCCTCTCCTCGACTGCCATCCCTACGTACGTACCTGTCGCAAACCCCCCTCCATATGCGATGTACGAAGCGAAGTTCCCGATGTTCTGCATCACCTGCCCGATGGCAACAAGCCAGATAATCACCTCGAAGAACCCGATGAAAGGAGCGATCTTCTTGAAACCCCTGGAGATGAAGATGACGCGGAGTGTCCCCAGGCTCACGTCACAGATCCGTGCCGAAAAGATGAGCAGGGGCAGGATCACCCACGCAAAGAGATCACTGGAGACCGAGAGTTCCCACATGAGGCAGACCATTCATGAGGTGTTCCCTGGATGGATTAATAGTCTCCTCCGGAAAGGGGGATAAAGGGAAAGGCAATCGTCCCTCGAAATTCGCATGGTCCAGGGAAGGGAGAGAGAAGATGGTGAACATCCTGCGGGTGCCCCCGGGTCCCGGCTTTGCCCCCTGCGCCAGGTCCATCCCCGCGTCCCCGTTGCACTGGCAACGCGTCCAACCTCTGTAATGTGAGCAATTTTCCGGAGAGGGGCACAGTTGGGAGAGTGCTCCTGCTCGGAGAACCCTCATCTCCTTGCCTCCAGGACCTTCGCAATGACCCCTTCTGTATCCCGTTCCCTGCCCCAGGGGACCCCGAGCCGTTCCTCGAGTGTCGGGCGCACCGCCCTGTAGAATGTCCCGATGGCGATCGGCGACTCGCTGTTATAGTCCCATTCCCGGGCTTTCCGCCATGCAGCATCAAAGTCGCTCGCGTCGTGCCCATCGAGCACGTACACGAACCGGTCATACACGTCTGTTGCGTCGAAGTACGATGCGCAGACCTGCAGTACGTCGACAAAGGCAAAGCCCCTGTGCCTGATTGCCTCCCCGATCACCTCTCCGAGTTCCTTCCTCTTCCTCGTGCAACCACGGGCGACGAAGGTGGCCCCGGACGAGAGCATGACCTCGAGGGGGTTGAAAGGCTCCTCCCTCGTCCCCCCCGGCGTGGAGCGCCCGCGGAAACCAAGCGGGGACGTGGGGGTATACTGCCCTGTCGTGAGGCCGTAGACCCTGTTATTGTGAACGATCACGGTGATGTCGCTGTTCCGCTTGGCCGCGAAGATGAGGTGGTCGAGCCCCTCGGCATAGGCGTCCCCGTCGCCCGCACAGCAGATGACCGAAAGCTCCGGGTCGGCCATCTTTATCGCTGTCGCAACCGGGATGGTCCGGCCGTGGATCGAGTAGAAGCTGTTGATATTGAGGTAATCGGCCATCTTTGCATGGCACCCTATCCCTGTCACGAGGACGATTGAGTCAGGGTCGCAACCACCTTCCACGGCCGACCGGATGGCGTCCCGCAGGGCGAACTGGATGACGAAATTCCCGCACCCCGGGCACCACGTGTTCTGTGCACCTGTGACCAGGTCTCTCCCTTTCATGAGAGCACCTCCAGGAGGCGTGCTTTGAGTTCTTCGACTGCGAATGGCCGCCCGTCGTACTTGAGGACAGCTGCATTCGCCCTGATACCGGACCGTGCAAGGAGCATCCCGAGCTGGCCGTACGCGTTCTCCTCCACAACGACCAGTTCCTCCGAACCCCGCGTGGCCTCGAGGAATTTGTCTTTCGGGAACGGGGACATGACGATCGGCTGGACGACCCGGAGCCCGAGTTCCAGTCCTGCCTCGCCGCAGACACCGGCAGTCGACCCCCAGCAGACAATGGTCTTTCCTGCCCCCACGTCACCAGACAGGGAGACCACCGGGAGGGATGCGAGCCCGTCCTCCAGTGCCTTCCCCTTCCTCACCCTCTTCTCTGTCATCAGGGACGCCGTTTCTGCTTTTTCTGTTGTTATCCCCGCCTCGTCGTGGGTATAGCTGTTCACCTTGATGACGGTGTCAGGAGCAGGCGGGCAGAGGAGCGGGCTCACACCGTCGCCGGTCAGGAGGTAGCGCATGTAGGAGGGGCCGGGGGTCCCCGCCGGGGCCAGGTCTACATGTGGGACGGCCGCCACAGGCGGTGAGAAGCTGAAGTACCCCTCGCAGAGAGTCTTGTCGCAGAGGACGATTGCGGGTACCTGGTACCTCCAGGCGAGCCGGAGGGCAAGGGAACTCCAGGTGAATGCCTGCTCGGGATCCCCAGGTGCCACGACAAGGCGTGGGAACTCCCCCTGGCCGGCGTGAAGGGCAAAGTTGAGGTCGGACTGGGCTGTGTAGGTCGGCATGCCAGTGCTTGGGCCGGCACGCTGGCCCAGGACGATCACGACCGGCACTTCGTTCATCCCCGAGAGCGAGAGCCCCTCTGTCATCAGGCAGAACCCGCCCCCTGATGTCCCGACCGCGGTCTTTTTCCCGGCATACCCGAGTCCAAGCGCCATCAGCATCACCGCGATCTCGTTCTCGGGGTGAAAGACGAGGATCCCGGCCTCCTCTGCTATCTCCGCAAGAAAATGGAGGAGGTTAGAGGTCGGTGTCATCGGGTAAGCCACGAAAGCGTCGAGCCCCCCGTGGAGGAGGCCGAGGCCAATCGCCTCGTTTCCCGATACGATGGGGAGCGGCGTGGAGTCCCTTTCGGGGACGACCGCGTGTTCGCTGGCCATATCGTAGCCACGGCGGGCAACTTTCAGGTTCATCTCGAGCCCTTTCCTGTAGTACCGGGAAAAAACATCTTCGAGGACTTCCCACCGGATACCTGCAGCACGGGCAAAGGCACCGATGATGCACGAATTTCCCATCACGGGCGGTGCCTTCTCCCCCTTCAGGATATCGGGGACTGGGACGCATATACCGTCAGTTTCGACACGGGAACTGTCACATATCACGAGGGTCCCCTCCCCGACAAGGTCGCGGTGCATGTCGAGGGTGTCCTGGTTGAGTGCGAGGATAAAATCAACTTTCCGCCGAAAAGCCCCCTTCTTTTCCGGGGAGGCTCGGACGATGGCAAAATTGTGCCCTCCCTTGATCAGGGAGGGGTAGTCGAAGTACATGTATGTCCTGTAACCGATTTGGGAAAAGAGGTGGGCGACAACGAGGCCCGCGCTGTTGATCCCGTCTCCTGCTCTCCCCCCAACGAGCACTGACAACTCACCCATGGCAGATAACTGCATGGTATGACTTCTCCCGCACTGGAGTGATATAACTTCTTTGGAGGTGTTGCGCGTGGGGTGGGAGGCGAGAGGAGTTCTCCCCCACCTACTTCTTCCGAAGAGACCTGAGCCGCGAAGCTTCGTCGGGGTTCTCCGTGCGGAGGAGGAACGTTCCGTAACAGGGTTTTGTATAGGGGAACGTGACGGTATCTCCATCGAGGCCGATGAGAACAGGGGGGACTCCGATCACGGGCTTTTCAAAGAGCGGGAACCCCGGGTCAACGGTGACATATTCCCTGCAGTTCTTCCTGATATAATCCCTGCACTCTGAAAAGGAGGCATTCTTGATGAGTATTTCGTACTTCAGAGATTCGATACAAGCCATGGGAGCACCTCGTCGATCTTCTTTTTCAAGGGCGCCGGGTTGTGGACAGCCTTTGCCGCGATCTTCTCGCAGGGAAAGTCCACACTGTCCGCAATCTCTTTGAAATTTTCCCCGTAGATGACCAGGATCACCTTCTTCCCCGAAATGGACTGGACTGTTGCCGCGTAGGAGACGCCTGCATCGTTGTGAGCAAAGACGATACAATAGTCAAACACCCTCCTGCCGGCGGCCATGTCGGCGATGCATGTGTCGAGATCGACCATCTCTCCTGCATAGTGGTGCAGGGGGTCGGAGACGTCGATCAGCATCCGTGCAGCCGGGTTCCCGGCGACGACCGGCGTGACACCCAGCCTGCGGAGACCATGCATGAGGTACAGGGCTATTGCGCTCTGGACCGGGACCTGGGGGCAACCGAGGACTAAAACGGCTTCCTTCTCTTTCTTCTGTCCTGCTATGGGAACCACTCCCCCTCTTCCATGGACCAATGGGACGCATCTCCTTATCTGTCTTCCCACGGGGGAAAGTCCCCTGGGCAGTGACGTGCCGGGTGGGCCATGCCGGTGAGTACCCGTACCCGTCCCGGGTGTATGTACACCGTGGACCTCCCCCAAACTGTGACGACGATCAAGGTGCAGTCTCCTCCCTCACCCACGCAAGGTAGGGCGAGTGGCCCCCCTCGACAGGTATGACAATCATTTCCGGGAGCTCGTAGGGGTGGACCGCCCTGATCTCCGTCATGGCCTCTTTTACTCGTGAGAGGGTTGTCTTGATGACGAGGAGGACTTCTGGGTCGCAGCAGAACTCCCCCTTCCACCGGTAAAACGACGTGACACCCGATACGTTGACGCATGCGGCAAGCCTCTTCTCGACGAGGCGCCGCGCGATCTCCGTCCCTTTTTCGCTCCCCGCAGTCGTCACTATGACCCTGACGGGGTCATCTTCCTCAGGGCTCATGAAAGGCTCTCCACATGTCCGGGCAGAGAAACACCCGTGCTATGCCGTGGGAGTGCGGGGCTCTTATAGATTCTTTCCCCCTGCATGCGGGACGCCAGGTCGCAATTGCCGGGAGTGCGGGGGAACCCCCTGGCACCTGCCTGGCCTGGCTCCTGCGGGACTCGTGCCGTCCATGTAATCCTTAATGAGCGGGAGGGGTAAATATCTCTCCGCATGTACGCGGAACGCATGGGAAAACTCCCTCCCTACCTTTTCGCCCGTATCGACGAACTCAAAGCGAAAAAGATACGGGAAGGCGTCGACGTGATCGACCTGGGAGTGGGTGACCCAGACCTCGCCACGCCACCCCACGTGGTCGAGGAGCTCTGCCGGGCGGCAAGAGACCCGGCAAACCACCATTACCCGTCCTACACTGGGATGCCTGAGTTCCGGCAGGCTGTCGCCAGGTGGTACCGGGACCGTTTCGGTGTCGGTCTCGACCCTTCTACAGAGGTCCTTGCCCTGATGGGGTCAAAGGATGGCATCGCCCATGTCCCCGAGGCCTTCGTGGACCCGGGCAACTGCGTCCTCGTCCCGAGCCCCGGGTACCCCGTCTACCAGACCTCCACGCTCTTTGCAGAGGGCAGGGTCTACGAGATGCCGCTCCGCGCAGAAAACGGCTTCGTCCCGGTATTCGAAGATATTCCGGGGGATGTCGCAAACGATGCGAGGATCCTCTTCCTCAACTACCCGAACAACCCAACCGCAGCAGTTGCACCCCACGGCTTCTTCGAGACTGCTGTCGAATTTGCCAGGGAGCACGACATTGTCATCGTCCACGACAATGCGTACTCCGAGATATCCTACGATGGGTACCGTGCTCCCTCGTTCCTCGGGACAGAGGGTGCAATGGACGTCGCAATCGAGATGCACTCCCTGTCGAAGACGTTCAACATGACAGGGTGGCGGATAGGGATGGCCGTCGGGAACAGGGAGATCCTCGCGGGGCTCGGGCGTGTCAAGACGAACGTCGATTCCGGCGTCTTCGACGCAGTCCAGAGGGCTGCCATCGCGGCGCTCTCGGGTCCGCAGGACTGCGTCGTGCAGGCGTGCAGGACCTACCAGGAACGCAGGGACACCCTCGTCGAAGGGCTCCGGGCGCTCGGTTTCCAGGTGGAACCTCCGAAGGCGACCTTCTATGTCTGGATGGCAGTCGATGACTGCATGGCATTTGCGACGCGGATGCTCGACGAGGCAGGGGTAGTCGTCACTCCGGGCATCGGGTTTGGGTCCGGCGGGAATGGGTACGTCAGGTTCGCCCTCACGCGTTCCACCGATCGCATCCGGGAGGCACTGGAGAGGATGGAGGGTCTGGGGTTATGAACCTGCCTCCCCACGTCACGGTCCAGAACGGAAAGCTCGCAATTGGCGGGATCGACTGCGAGACCCTTGCCGGCCGTTACGGGACACCGCTCTACGTGACAGACCAGGACCGTATCGTCTCGCTTTTTCGGTCATTCCGGGATGCACTGACCGCACGGTATCCCAGGGTAAAGGTCCTCTATGCAGCCAAGGCAAACGGGAACCTCGCCGTCCTGCGGGCCCTCGCCCGCGAGGGTGCGGGTGCGGATGTCTTCTCTTCGGGAGAACTGCACCTCGCCCTTTCTGCAGGAATGGCACCTGGAGACCTCCTTTTCAACGGGAGTTCGAAGAGCGCCGGCGACCTCTCCCTCGCCGTGGAGTCGGGCGTCCCGGTCTCGGTGGACTCGCTCGACGAACTCCACCAGCTCGACGGGATATCGCGAAAGGCAGGGAAGGTCACCCCCATTGCGTTCCGCGTCAACCCGGCCATCGATGTCCCGACGCACAGGAAGATCGCGACAGGGCTTGCCACCAGCAAGTTCGGCATCCCCCACGACAGGGTACGAGATGCTTACCGGGAAGCCCTTGACTGCAGGGGAGTCGAACCCGTCGGCATCCACTGCCACATAGGGTCCCAGATACTCGCAACAGAGCCGTTCGCGGAGGCCGCACGGGTTATGGCAGAGATCGTGCGCGA
>JAKPSJ010000117.1 GCA_029555345.1 Methanobacteriota archaeon
CACCGGGGCATGCATACTTCTCGAACGACGATCCCAGAACGAGGTCCGGCTTCTCACGCGAGAGGATCTCCGTGACCGCGTCGTAATCTCTCGCCATCTCGACCTGGAACCTCCCAACTGTCGGAGTGTTCCGCGAACCGATGGCAAGGATGTCGGCATCGAGGTACTCCCCTATCATCAGGGCGACCGCCTGCATCGTCCTGCACTGGCCGAAGAGGGCGACGCCTGGCGGGTCGAACCGTTTCAGGTACCGGTCGCATGCTGCCGCAATTTTCTCTTCGGCACTCGGTATATCGCGTTCCAGCACGTCCTTCGCCCCCTCGGAGAACTCTTCGAGCTTTTCGAATGCCTCCCTTATGTTCGAAAGCCCGACTAAGGTTCCGAGCGACACCCCGAGGTCGAGCCCGAGGTCTGCATTGGCATGGAGAGTGTACGGAGAGAGGGGTTGCCCGTACCTGTACGTGCCGGTGGAGAGAGCCGCACCCGCTGATGCCCCCGCCGATGCAAGCAGTCTCACGGTTTCCTGGAAGTTTCCCAGCTGGAATGGGTCAAGAGGCGAAAGCCCGTCGATGTTCACACTGTTACCCGCACGGGATACCGGAGGATCGAGCGCTTCGATGGCTGACCGGTAGCCTTCCTCGTATTCACCCGAGAAACCAGGAGCATCGATGACACACACCCGGGTACTCTCAGAAAACTTCTCTTCGAGCATTTCCCTAATGTCCTCTCCTGTAATGGCGGGGATACACGTGCAGAGCACGGCGATCATCCTGTATTTGTCTTGGATTGCATCGATAGTGCGGACGAGCGCTTCTTCCGTCCCGAGAATGATATCCCTGTCCGTGACCGATGAACAGTACAGGGGGAGGTGGAGGACCGAAGATGGATAATAATAGCAGCCGAGGGAACCGTGAATGACGACTCCTATCCCTTCTATACCGGCAAGGGCAGCTGCTGCGCCGGTCAGGGCGCAGGGCCACAGAGGTCCGGAACATTCAGGCACGACAGGCCCGCCTCCACTGGCGGAGGAGCCTTCGTACCCCCTCGGTCCCGACTGGAAATGGATCAGGTACAGTGAGTGGCTGGCCTGCCGGGTGCACATCCATGCCCACGGACTCGGCAATCTCGCTGCAGACCTCCGAATCGGTCATGTTTCCCAAAGAATCCCGAAATTGAACCTTCTTTCCCTTGAGGGCATGGAATTCCTCAAACATCCTCTCCTGTCGCGCCTCCTCTGCAGCGACTGCACCGGAAACATCGAGAGAGAAGACTGCACCCAACTCCTCAAGGAAACGGATGGTCCCGCCTGGCCCGACGGGAAACGAACCGATGAACGGTGTGCCAAACTTCCCCTTCAAGTAATTTCCCACTTCGCACATCGAAGAGTCCCGCAGTATGTTGCATGACCCGCGGGAAAGCCGGGATATATCCTCCATACTGGACCGGCAGATGAACCGTGTGCAGATGGGAATTCCAATCCCAAAAAGGAGCCTCTTTACTTCGTTGAAATGCTCATCGCGTTCGAATTCAAGAGTTTTTTCCCCGACGAGGTTCACGGAGAGGGTCTTTTCCCCGCACTCTGCAAGTGACGAGAGTGAGATAAGTGCCTGGACATGACCGTCCCGGAAACCCCCGCCCAGGAACCCGGCTGTCGGGATGGAAATGACCGGAATACCATGGAACCCCCTGCAGATCGCGTCTACATCGTCCCCGATGGCTCCCGTAACGCATGTCGAAAGGACGCAGACGATTGACGGGTTTTTTTCGATCGCTTTTCGTATGGCTGCATCGAGGGCGTCTTCCCCGCCAAAGATGATGTCTTTTTCGGCAAGGTCTGTCGAGAGGAGGCGCGGTAACCGCGGGTCGTCCCTGCCGATGCAGAGGGTGTGGAAGAGAGAGAAGTTATGGTGTGCACACCCGCCTGGCCCATGAACGATTGTTACGGACCCATCGATCTCGGTGGTCACAGAGAGGGCGCCGGTCAGGGTGCACCCGCTGTCACGGGGAGTATTCATATGCAAGTCTTTCCAGGTCTTCGATGTCGAGAGGAGCGGGGATGTCCATTCTCCTGTTTTCCAGTACTCTGGACGCAAGTTCCCGGTAGATAGAGGCCTGCCTGCTCGGAGGTACGAATTCGACGACGGTCTTCTTGTTCAGCTCGGTCTGCTGGACGACCTGGTCCCTCGGGATGTACTGGATGAGGAAACTCCCTATCCTCTCTGCGAACTCCGCGACAAGTTCCTCTTCATGGGGAATGTTCTTTGCGTTGCAGATGACGCCAGCCAGCCGGCACGTGCTCCTCGACCGCGAAGAGAGACGCGATATTGCCTTGCAGATGTTGTTCGCGGCATACAGGGACATCAGTTCTCCAGACGTGACGAGGTACACCTCTTCGGCATACCCTTCCCGCATCGGCATCGCGAACCCGCCACAGACCACGTCGCCCAGGACATCGTAAACGACAACATCTGCATGGAGGGCCCCGAGGCGTTCGAGGATCTGGAACGTCGCGATGATGCCGCGGCCGGCGCAACCTACTCCCGGCTCGGGTCCCCCTGCTTCGACGCACCGGACTCCCATGAACCCATTGTAGACAATATCTTCCCGGGAGATTTCGGCGTCACCCCTCTCACGGACCAGGTCCATCACCGTCGGTATCAGCCTGCCCTGCATCAGCATCCGTGTGCTGTCCCTTTTGGGGTCGCACCCGATCTGCATGACGTTGAGTCCCTGGCTGGCAAGGGCGGCTGAAAGGTTTGCTGCAGTTGTCGATTTTCCGATGCCCCCCTTCCCATAGAGGGCTATCTGTTTCATTGTATACCTGTTTGTCAGGATTTGTAATTAGATCTTCTGTAATTAACAAAACAAAAATTGAATTAGTATCCGGCCTCTCAATCGCTCCCCTTCAGGATGCCGATAAAGAGGGCAATAACAGGAATGACATCGAGGCGCCCCAGCCACATCACGAAGATGAAGACCCATTTCGAGACGAGGGGCATGGCAGGGCTCACGTATCCAGCACTGACGCCGCACGAACTGAGCGCGGAAACGATATCAAAGACGAGGACAGTGACATCACAGGAGATGATGTCCACCTGGAGGATGACCATTGTCGCGATGAAAACAGAGATAACCGAGAGGATGATGACCAGCATGCTCTTTGAGAGCTCGGCATCGGCAATATCGATGGGTATATTCTTCCCCTGGTACCGGAACGGCACAAGGACAGTACCCCTGACAAAGGCTCGCCGGAACCACCAGATAATACCCCGGTACCCAAGGGCGATCCGAGAGAGGTGCACCCCCCCCGAGGTACTGCCGCTTGACCCTCCTATGAACATGAACATCGTCAGGAAAACCAGGGTCACACTGGGGTAAAGGTACGGGTCGATGTTCTGGAAACCTGTCGAGCTTATGACGGCAGTCGTTATGAAAAGGCCCTGCCTGACGGCTTCTGCCAGGGTATGGTTGGCGACGAACACAAGGTCGCCGATGACGATGAGGAACCCGAAACAAAGGAAATAAATGAGGAGACGGACCTGGTCGTCAGAGAAAAAAGATACCTTCCTGTTGCGGTACGTCATGTAGAAAAGGGAGAACGGAACCGATCCCATCACCATGACAGGGAGGAGGAGGTACTCGAGCGCCCTGTTATGGTACGCGGAAATACCGCCCTCAACGGGGATGAAACCGCCAGTGGAGATGCCGGAGAGTGCGAGGTTGAGTGAATCCCAGAGCGGGACCTTTGCAATCATGATGAGGCCTACAGATATCACGGTGAGCAGGATGTACACCGCCCAGATCTCTTTTCCATTGGCGATGATGCTCGGGATAATCCGTTCTGTCCTGTTCTCCGGGCGAAAAAGCGGTATTTTTTCGAGGCTCGACTGGAATGCCACGGTGAGGGAGAGGGAGATGATTGCAAGCCCTCCCAACCACTGCATGTAGGTCCTCCAGAACAGGAGGCTTTTCGGGAGCGCCCCGATGTTCTGGAGAAGAGTAAACCCCGTTCCTGTCCAACCAGCCATTGTTTCAAAAAGCGCATCGGTGAACGGGATGTCCAGGACAACCATGAACGGGATGCAGGAGACAAGGGCAAAAGTGAGCCAGACCAGGGCAACGGAGCAGAGTGCTGCAGAGAACCGGACCTTTCCCTCGTGCCGGGGGATACTGTTGAGAACCACCCCACAGGTAAAAAAAATGACCGGGACGGTTCCGAGCGGCAGGAGTAATTCCCATTCCCCAAAGAGGAGAGCGACGAGGAGGGGAAGCAATGTTAATGGACTGATAAAGACGAGAATTTCTCCCAGCTCCCCGAAGACGATCGAGAAATACCGTATCTTGCCCATTATTCCTTTATCCATTGGAATGTCCCGGATGATGTAATTTTACCCTTTTAACTCTCTTTTTCAGTTACATGCCATTTCCACCTGCAAGGGACAGCCTGTGCGCGACAATGCAGCCGCACACCAAGAGGCGTGCGAGGTGTGTCGGCGTGAGCGGCCGCGATTCATGCACATTGCCCCCCGGGTCCCTGCCTGTTGTTTTTTCGAGGAACCGGGCAAGGCTGCCTGCGCAGTCACGGGGAAGAAAACCATCCATTTCGAGGGTGCCCGACCGTTTACCCCCGGAAGTTCCCTGCAGGAAAGTGAGGGAAAACGGTCTCCCATATGTCTTGAACAGGTACCCAAGGTCGAAAGAGAATCCCGTCCCCAACGGGTAATGGTCCCACGAAGAGAGATCGAGGGAGATCCGATAGACATCCTCTTCCCACCCCAGGTTTCTCCCGAAGCGGGAGAAAGAGATACCGATGACTGCCGTGGCATAATGGCGCTGCGGGGCGATGTAAGCAGAAAAATCCACTGCCCTCTGTGCAAGTTCTCCCCTGACTTCCTGTTCCGAGTAACCACGGGAAGCAGTATCACGCTTGAGTTTCCATTCCTTTTTCACGTCGGGATCGGGGTCGACGAAGAGTTTGAAATCGCACAGTCGCCGCAGGTTTTCCCTGTAAAAAGCGTGCAGTCCCTCGAGGATCACTATCTTTCCCGGGGAGAACGGATACGGGCCCGCAATAGTCCCCGTCGAGTGGTCGTACACCATCTTTTCTATGGGTAACCCCTGCTTGAGGCGCTCGACATCCCTTTCCAGGCGGTCGAGGTCGTTGGCAAGCGGCGATAAAGGTGTTATCCCGCGTGCCTTTCTCTCGTTCCGGTCATAGAGGTGGTAGTCGTCGAGGGATATGATCGCAACTATGCCGTCACCGAGGATATTGCGAATCGCCGACGCAAACGTCGTCTTGCCTGACCCGCTGTCTCCGGCCACCCCGATGATGTACACGAAATCAGACTTATCAAGGACTGAAAGAAGGGGTGAGAGTCTGTCCATCATATCCTCGCCTGTCCTCACAGGCGGCCTTGGGGGTTTTGGCAGAGTCGCAATGATCGACCTTGCTTTCCCCCGGTCCCTCGTCGCCGTGGGAATTCACTGGTGGATCCCTATCTCCCTGTGCTTTTTCTCTATGGCAATGGCGAGGTCCTCCACCTTTTTCAGGTCCTCGACTCCGGGTGCTCCCCTGATGTAAACGGGTTCGAGCAACTCGGGTTTCACGCGGGTAAGCATCCCCTTGAGCGCTTCGATGGTATTGCCACCCCAGCCATACGAACCGATGACGGACAGGAACCTGGTCTTCGGCTTGAGCATGTTGAAGAGGTACGTTGCATAGACAGCCTGGGGATGGGGGCCGAAGAGGACCGTGGGTGTCCCGACGACGACTGTCGCTGCATCCACAAGTGCCATTGCAAGTTCCCCAATGTCAGTTTCCGGAAGGTTGAAGGGTATTGCACGGATACCTCTCTCGGTCAGTGACTCGCAGAGGCGGCTTACCATCTTCTCGGTGCTCCCGTGCATGCTCACATAAGGAACCACGACCTCGTCCTTCACATCGTCCGAAATCCAGTCCCTGTAGGCATCGAGGATCATCTCGGGTCGGGAATAAATAGGCCCATGACTTGGTGCGATGATGGAAACCGGGATATCCTTGAGTTTTTCCATGTGGTCTGCAATGTTCTTGCGGAAGGGCATCATGATCTCGGCGTAGTACCGCTTTGCAGAGAGATATCCCGCTTTTTCGTCGTTCACGAAGAGAGAACTCTCCGCATAGTGCATGCCGAAAAGGTCGCATGAGAAGAGGACCCGGTCTTCGACAGCATAGGTTACCATGGTCTCGGGCCAATGTACCCATGGCATAATGAAGAACTGGAGGGTCTTTCCCCCGAGATCCAACCTGTCTCCGTCCTTTACCACCAGGCAGCGGCTCGGATCTGTCTCCAGGAGCCTGACAGCAAGGTCCTCGGACTTCTCGTTGACGACAATTTCGGCCCTGGGAAAAAGTTCAGCCATCATCGGCAGCGAACCGGAGTGATCCTGCTCGACATGGTTGATCACGATGTAATCGATACCCTCGACCCGGGACCTGACAAGGTTTGTGACCAGGTCACGTTCCTTTGTCGGATCCACGGTGTCGATGAGGGCCGTCTTCTTCCTGCCCTTCACGAGGTAGGAGTTGTAACTCGTCCCATGCGGAAGAGGGATGAGCGAGTCGAAGAGCCTTCGATCGAAATCGAGGGCTCCCACCGCAGAAATGCCCGGGGCAATTTCACGTACTGCCATAAGCACTACCTCTCACTGGCGCTTGAACATGCTGCGTGCCGCCTGGCATATGGGGCACCTCCAGTCTTCGGGTAACTGTGAGAAATCGACACCTGGCGGGATACCCATGTCGGGCTCTCCCCTCTCCTGGTTGTATTCGTGCCCGCATATGCCGCATACGTATATATCCATGATCTCACCTCCATTTTCTGTCGCCATCGACAGACTCTGGCAGTAAATTGTAGAGGACAGTCAGGCATAATTGTTTTCTTTCTTGAATTGGAGATACTCAATAGCAACCATACCAATTTTCTACGCTCTGAAAAGAAGGAGGGACGAATCAACCCATGACGATAATGAAGATACGCGGGGGCGACCTCGACCTTGTCGAGTATGAATTTTTTGCATTCAGGCCGGGAGAACAGGTGAAGACTGCCGGGATTGAATGTTCGAAACCCATCGCACCATTCTCCGGGACGGTTACCGTCCGGGCGCCCGCCCGGATCCATCTGACGGTGCTCGATATGAACCGGTTCTCTCCATCCCGGCCCGGGGGAGGGGGAGTCGGTTTTGCGATCCAGCTTTACTGCACCGTGACAGTCACCTGCACGGAGAAAGATATTGCGATCGATTACAACCGCCCTGCAATCATCAGGCATTTTATCGAGGTGTTCAAGAAGCTGTCCGGTTACACAGGTGGGTTTTCTGTCATTGCCCGCGACCACCAGCACCAGCACGTGGGACTCGGTTCGACGAGCACCATCATGATCGCCCTCGCCAATGCGCTCAACAGGGCTGTCGGTTCTCCCTTTTCGAATGACCAGCTCCGGAAGTTGATCGGCTACAACTACGTGGAAGAGACCGTCGAAGGCAATGTCGCGTTCGGGTTCGAGACAGGGGTGGGTCCGGCTGCATCCACCCACGGCGGCATGGCGATCATGGGGGATGACCTGACCCTCATCTACCACCATTCATTCGCCGAGGGAAAGAACGTCTATGTCGTCATACCGCCAAGCGACATCTCCTCTGCCGGGACAAAGGAATTCGACCTCCTGATGAACAAGGCTCGTGTCCTCGACTACCGCGACAGGGAACTCAAGGCTTACCTGATAATGATGGACTTGATCCCGGCCCTCGAGAAGGGTGATCTCACGAGGATGGGGGATATCATTTGGGAATTCGATTTCAGGGGTTCGAAGAGGGCAGAGGTGGAGCACCACAGTTTTGCCATCTATCACTACATGAGCAGACTGCGCGAGTCAGGACTGGAGTTCGTGGGCATGAGTTCTGTCGGGCCTTCGATTGTCATCATTACCGAAAAACCAGGGTCGGAGGTCGAGGACATCGTACGGGCTCTCGGCCTCTCCATCGCCGTCACGTCGGCAGTCGATAACGAGGGTCTGAAGGTCATTACCCGCGAGGGATAGGCGTTCTCCTTTTTCTCCCATGCAATGGACGCATCGGCCGGCCCTGGAGTAGCGGAGAGTGGGGAGGAAAGAATGTTTTATCCGGATTGCAGCAAAATGAATACCGTTGCAATCTCCCGGGGCAGTTCCGGCACCGGGCTTTTTCCCCGGAGCAGCTGGTCCCCCGGCAAGAAGGATGCGTCCCGCATGCATGAGTTCGGAATCGCCTACGATATCTATGCCACTGCACGAAAAGCTGCGCTCGAGAGGGGTGCAAAGGATGTGAAAGAAGTCCACGTGGAATTCGGGGAGATGGCGATGGTCAGCCCCGAACAGGTCTCTTTCCTCTACGAGGCCCTCGTCGAGGACGACTCCCTCATGAAAGGCTCACACCTGAGCTGGTCGGTCGTTCCACCCCAGACGAGGTGCAGTTGCGGGTACGAGGGGTCCGAGCGGTTCGTATGCCCGCAGTGCGGCAGGTTTCCAGAACTCATCAAGGGGAGGGAAGTCATTGTCACGCACATGGAAGTAGAGGTGGACGACGAATGAAAGTCACGCTCATGCATGGCGCGGGGGGGGAGGTCATGGGCGAGCTCCTCGAGGTATTGACCCGGATGGAACACAGGAATGCCGGCGGCATCGGCCTTGAATCGCTCGATGACGGCGCGGTCATCCCGTTGGGCGGACAAAACGTGGTCTTCACGACCGATTCCCACGTGGTCCGGCCGCTGTTCTTCCCCGGCGGGGATATCGGGAGGCTTGCAGTGTGCGGGACGGTCAACGACCTGGCCATGATGGGCGGCAGGCCAGTCGCGCTCTCCTGCGGCATGGTCATCGAGGAGGGCTTCGATTCTGCCGACCTCGAGAGGATAGTCATGTCGATGGACGCAGCTCTTGGAGAGTGCGGGGCGAGCATCGTTACGGGGGATACGAAGGTCATCGAGAAAGGTTCCCTGGACGGGATAGTCGTGAACACGGCCGGGATCGGGATTGCAAGGAAGGTCATCCGGGACTGCACTCTCCAGCCTGGCGATGCCATCATCGTGAACGGCACCCTTGGTGACCATGGGATGACGATCATGGCCGAGCGTGCAGGGCTCTCGCTCGGGTCCCAGCTCAGGTCCGATGTCGCACCCCTCTGGAACCTCGTCGAAAGGGCACTGGAGGCGGGGGACATCCATGCGATGAAGGACCCCACCCGGGGCGGGTTTGCCAGTGCGATCAACGAGATGGCGCGGAAGAGCAGGGTGGGCGTGAGGATCCGGGAAGAACAGGTCCCGATAAGAAAGAGCGTCAGGAGTGCCTCGGGAATGCTCGGAATCGACCCGCTCCAGGTTGCGAACGAGGGCAAGGTCGTGATGGGCGTGAGAGGCAGCGACGCCGGCGCTGTCCTTGCAGCAATACGGTCCCACACCTACGGGAGGGATGCGGCAATCATCGGAGAAGTCGTGCCAGGCTCAGGGGTCATCCTGGAGACATCGATCGGTGGCGAGCGGTTCATCGAGCCGCCGATAGGAGATCCTGTCCCGCGGGTCTGCTAGGCTGTCCGGAAACCACATTCCCGGAGGAGGATCTCCTCGAGGAGTGCCAGTGCCTCCCTCTCCTGTGGACCCCCGCACCTGCGGACGATGGAGGCGTGGTGCGAGATGAGTCGTGCAAGCTGGGAGTCCTCTCTCCGGATATACCGCGTCGCATGGATCGTCGCTTCTATCACGCTCGAAAAACCCCTGTTGACAGGGTTAACGGTGCAGGAACAGACCTCTTCCCGCAAGGGTGTCAATGCCACCACGAGAGATTCCCCTGTATCCCTGGCAATATCTGCCTGGAACGCAACCCATCCTTCCGCGTTAAGAAGCCTCTGGACTGCAAGGCCTCCTGCTGCCTCTTCGCAGAAATACCCGGGTTCCAGGTCTGAAAAGGCAGTCCGGACATACATGACCGGGTCATGGACGATGTTCGCAACGACCCATCCATGCCGGGAGATGTTTTCAGCCGTGTGGCTGCCATGGAAGGCGACCATCGCATAGCTGTTGTCGCGAAGAATGACTCCCATTGGTGCTGCATTGTCCCTCGTCGTTGCGATGATTTCGTTGATCCCTTCTCTCAGCAGTCCCATTCCCAGCCTTCCCCCAGGGCAGTATAAAGCGAGGCGATGATAATATCTGCGGTGGAGCCGGGGTTGATCCCCTTCTCGATACACTCCTGGTCGAATGCCTGGAGGTCACGTACGCCTTCGATAACCTGTCGGGCCTTTCTCATGGTCATTCCCGCGACCTCTGCGCCATACTTCTTGATGACGAACGTATCGGGTTCGAGGGCGAGGAGCGAGAGGTAAGCCTCGACGATACCCTGCCTCCCGCATCCTGCTGCATGCAGGAGGTCTGCACCCTTCCTTGTCATCTGGAATCCGGATACCCATTCTCTCGCGACCATGTCCCTCGGGGCGGAGTAGAGCATCAGGTCATAGAGCGTCATCCCTCTTTCACGGATTTCCTTAAGGGAGGCGGGGTCGTGGACGTCGAGTTCATGCCCGGGGATGACCCTTACGTCTGTCTTTCCGAATGCACGATAGAATTCGATTGAGTCCTCGACGTCGGTCTCTTTCACGAGCCTGTTCGCGCCCTCGATACCGTCACCTGCCACGAGCGGCACGAGGAGGATGAATGCACCGAAGTGAGTGTTCCCACCGGAATGCCCGCACGTGAGTTCCACAGCCTCGTGGATGAGGCCCCCGAGTCCCCTGCCCCCTCTTTCTGCAGCTTCCAGTGCCGGGCCGGCCAGGATGGCCGAGGCGAGAAAGTGTTCCAGCCTCGTGCTTGGAAAGTCATGGCACCTGTCCACGTTGCCCGGTTTTGGGAATGCCGATACCTCGAGGACCATTGCGAGCTGGGCGCGTTCAGCACGTGTGAGGTTCCGCATGCTTTGAAAAGAGATGCTGTACGATCTTATCAGCCAATTGCTTCTTCTGCCTCATGTACTCCTGGTTCGAGAGGCCGTACTGGGCCAGTGTCATCTCTCGGAACATGCAGGGCGAGGAGTCCTTGCAGCACCAGGCCAGGCTCCCGAAACACGTCTGGGCCCCCGGTTCGAGCGGGGTACCGGCGACCGCACGCTGCTTGAACGACAGATATTCTTCGCGTGAAAGCCCAAGCCTGTCGAGCATGGGGAGCAGCGGGCAGTTCTTGACAGGCATGCAGCAGAATGCGAGGGCCCTGATATCCCCCCCGCGGCAGAGCTGCTTTGGGGCATTGTACCACCCATGCTCGTCAGTGTAGCGTTCTATGGCAGCATCGAGACCGGCAAGCGTGTGCACCTCGGCACCGCGTGCAAGGGAGACAAGGTCGGCCCCGTGGGAGAACATGTCCCTGACCCTGTCGAAAGTGTTCATGGAATTATTCGCGATGAGGACAAGCGGGCAGGAATTCCGGATCTGCCTGACTTTCTGGTAGCCAAAGTCCATCAGGTCCACGTGGATGATGTCGGCACCGGCTTGCCAAATCTTCTTCGCGAGGAGACAGTCATCGGAGCTGATACCTGCGCGGATCTTTACCGAGACAGAGACATCTTCACGTTTCAAAGCTTTTATCTCCTCGGCGAGAAGGTCGGTATGGGCCAGGAGGTACTCGCCGGAGTGCGCTTCCACAAGGGGCGCCTGCCTGCAGTGAGCATCGATCTCGTATATCACGTTGTCACCGATCTGCGATGCTGCTGCCGCGAACGATTCATGAGAACTACCACGGAGGTTCAACCCGCATACAATGCCGGACCCTTCCATCATCGAGACCTGCCGGGACATCTCTTCCACTGGATCGTCAAACAGGAATTCCCCGCGGCCCGAGCGTTCCAGGTCCCTGCTCGCCTCCATCGTGGGACCATCGATCGAAAAACCACCGAGGAACGCGACACCGATATGGGATGCACGGGCAAGTGCATATTCTGCATCCACGATGCCAGCCATTGCCGAGAGGGCCAGGGGACTCCTGACTACATGCCCATTAAGAAGAAGGTTGTATCGCTCGAAACTGCGCATCGTTTCCATTGGGGGACCATCCATCGCTGCGGGGAACGTAACACCCGAAGTTCTTATAATTATGACATCTCCTGATATAAAGGTAAACCATTTCCGGTACTGCAAATCCTTTCCTTTTTGATTGGTTCTGTCTATCTGTTCCCGTTGCGTGATGCCCCTGCCATAGGATCACCCGCCCTGGAACTGTGCGATGAAAAGAATTGGAAACGGGGTCGAGTATTACTTTTATATGGGTTTCATCTTAAATCAGCAACAATTTTACCCATGATTGTAATACAGTATTAACCATGGGGAAGAAAGGACTCTTGCTGGTCGGGCATGGTAGTAAACTGCCCTATAACAAGGAACTCGTAGAAAATACTGCCAGTCTCATAAAGGAGAAGTGCCCGGAATACGTCATCAGGTGCGGGTTCATGAATCTCAACACCCCGACAATACGGGAGGCCCTCGAAGAATTCCGCCATGATGCAATCGATGTCCTGGTCGTGGTACCAGTCTTCCTTGCAAGGGGAGTGCACATCCTCGAGGACATACCAGGCGAGATCGGCTTTGCAAAAGGCCAGGTGAAAGGGGAATTTACCCTCAACGGAAAGACCATCCCCTTGCTCTACGCGGATCCCATCGGAAGTGATCCTCTCCTTGCCGACCTGATGATCAAGAACGCCGAACGGGCCCTCAGGATACTCTAAAAAATTTATGCACCTCCTTGTCCTCGATACCATTCACGGAGGCAGGATCCTAGCCCATGCACTCTCAAAAAAAGGTCATGCCGTAGACACGGTGGATACCTACAGGGGAGAAGGAGGTATCGATGCATCCGTTGCATGCACAAAGGACTACGATATGGTCATCGCACCCGTCCACCTCGATCCCGGCCACCCGCTCCTCCGGGGACTGGCGGCTCCCGTCATCACGCACCACCAGGCTGTGCGGTGGATAATCGGGAAAAGAGTCCCGGCACGGTTCATCGAGGTCACCGGTGCGAGGGGAAAGACCACGACTGCACATGCCCTCGCCCACCTCGTGCAGGGCCCGGGGGTTCTCCACACGTCCTGCGGGACTGTGCTGATGCCGGAAAAGGAAACGATCGGCAGGAATGGGATAACTCCGGCCTCGCTCGTCGCAGCGGCTGGTGCTGCACATTCGAGCGACCGTTGGCTCATCGCGGAGGTCTCGCTCGGGTTCATAGGTGCAGGGGACCTGGGTATACTGACGTCCCTGGAGACCTACACGTTCGCTGCCGGGAAGAGGGATGCACTCTCTGAAAAACTCCGGTCAGGGGCCTGTCTGCCATGGCTCATAGTTCCTCCCGGTTCGCACCAGTCCGGAAACAGGCTCCCTGCCGACCAGGTGGCCATGGCGGCAGGAAGCACATGCCGGTATGCATGGAATGGAATTTCCGGCACGTACGAAAATCCTCTTCTCGGGACAGAGGCATACCGCGACCCGCTGCTCATCGCAACAGCAGCAGCCTGCGTCCTTGGGATCGATCCCTCCCCGCTTGCCAGTTTCGAACCGATCCGCGGGAGGAAGACTGTTTCCCTGTTCGGAGGCACCCTCGTCGTGGACGACTCCAACTCGGGGACATGCGCAAGGACTGCACGCGATGCAATCCACATGGCCCGTGCGCAGGCCGGGAGGAATGCACCGCTCGTCCTCGTGATAGGAAAAGAGGAGGGGGCGATTTGCGAAGGTTTCCCTGAAGAGGAGATCGCCTCGGTGGTCATGGACGAATCCCCTGACCGCATCGTCCTTGTCGGTGATTATGACCCTGCGACTGCATGTCCCGGCAAAGGGGATGACTGCATCGCCAGGGCACGCACCCTGGACGAGGGGAGGGACCTTGCGATGCAGTCGCCGGAAGGGAGCATGGTTGTCCTTGCGGTGAAGACATGGCGTTGAAGACAATGAAATACATGCAGCCCCGGCCAAGTTCGATTGTGGCCGCGCTCTACACGGCCCGCGACCTTGGCGTCGATGTATCCATACTCCACGGGCCCTCGGGGTGCTCCTTCAAGCATGCCCGGCTGCTCGAGGAGGACGGGATGAGGGTCCTGACAACATCCCTTGCCGACCACGAGTTTATCTTCGGCGGGCAGCAGCCCCTGGAGGCGGTAATCGAATACGCAGAGCGTACGTTTTCACCCAGGAGAATGGCAGTCATCGGGACGTGCGTCTCCATGATCATCGGTGAAGACCTCCAGGCGGCGATCCGGAACGCAGGGATCTCCACCCCCACCATACCCGTCGAGATCCACGCCGGTTTCCCCGAGAACATCGCGGGTGTCATTGCAACGCTCGAGCCCGCGGCAGCACTGGGATGGATATCGAAAGAGGAACTCGAGAGACAGAAGTTCCTTCTCTACAAGGCAAACGAGGTGGAGCGTATCCGTGGCGCGGCATCGAAACCCTATATCGAGCCATCCCGCGGCGACCTCAAACACCAGGCAGCAGAACGTCTCCTTTCCCTCGTCGATTCCGGGAAGCCGGGTGTTGCCATCATGAATGCAAAGAAGGAGACGGCGTACATGTTCGCCGACGAGCTGCTCGCCCTCCACGACGCCCGGCCGGGGGCTGATGTCACGTATATCGCGAACCTCGAGGAGAGGGGGCTTCCGAAGGTGGTTGAGGATGCCCGCCGCATCCATAGGGAAATGGAGGAAAGGGGGGTGGAGATCTTGCTGTGCGGGGCGCTCGACGAATACGGAGCAAATGGAGACCCTCTTGGTGAGTTGATCCGCTCCCTCTCCCCTGACTTTGCATTCGTCGTCGGTGTACCTCATGCCATCCCACCTCCCGCCCTCGAGGGCATCGAGTGCATCTCGGTCACGAACGGGCCCCGGCAGGTGGAACCACTGCGGGAGCAGGGCCATAGGACCGTCGTGGTCGAAGTCGACCTGCACCCAAGGACTCTGGGCGTCAGGAACATCGTGGAGAGCGAGCTCGGGGCAGTGATCCGGAGCATGGCATGAAAGCACTGATGATCGCGGGGGACCGGTCAGGAAGCGGTAAAACGAGTATCACGCTTGCCATCGCCTCCCTTCTCTCACGGACCATGGCTGTCCAGACTTTCAAGGTCGGGATGGACTACATCGACCCGTCGTACCTCTCGGCAGTAACGGGACGGCCATGCCGGAACCTGGACACGTACGTGATGAACGCGGGGCAGGTGCTCTCCGTGTTCGCAAATGGCTGTCGCGGCGCCGATATCGCCATCATCGAGGGTGTCAGGGGGCTGTACGAAGGTGCAGAAGCGCTCGACGACACGGGGAGCAGCGCATCAGTTGCACGTGCCCTCGATGTCCCCGTGGTCCTCGTCGTGAATGCACGGAGCATCACCCGGAGCGCAGCCGCACTCGTGCGCGGTTTCCAGTCTTTCGACACTGCCGTGCGGATTGCAGGGGTGATCCTGAACAACGTTTCCGGTAAAAATCACGTGGAGAAGACCAGCCGGGCTATAGAGCACTATTGCGGGGTGCCCGTCCTCGGAGCCGTGCCGCGGGTCGCAGAACTGGAGCTCGGCATGCGTCACCTGGGGCTCGTCCCGTTCAGGGAGGAACAGGACTCCCCGCAATTCCAGGAAAAGATCGGGATGATGACAGAAGCGGTCGGGCAGAACCTCGACCTCGATGGTCTTCTCGCAACTGCATCCGACATTCCGCTGCCAGAGGCGGATGTCTCTTTTTTCACCCCGGCCATGCATCCGGATCTGAAAATAGGGGTGGCATACGACCATGTCTTCACCTTTTACTACGCAGACCTCTTCGATGTCTTGAAAGCCCAGGGAGCGGAGTTGACTTTCTTTTCCCCGGCAGGTGGAACCCTGCCCGATGCAGACGGGTACATCATCGGAGGAGGATACCCGGAGATGCATGCTGCCGCCCTCTCGGAAAACGAGGATATGCTGCTCGATATCCGCGAATGTTCCCGCCAGGGAACCCCCATCTACGCGGAATGCGGAGGCCTCATGTACCTGACCCGTGAACTCGTGATAAAGGCGGGTTGGCGGGGGAACAGGGAGGAGAAGAGGTACGCCCTGTGCGGCGCATTTCCGGGAAAGACACTCATGCCAGCCCGCCGGGTCGTTGCCTATGTCAGCGGGAAGAGCAGTGCAGGATCACCCGTTGGGGAATCGCTGTTCAGGGGGCATGAGTTCCATTACTCCGAAGTCATGATGCCTGAAGAGACCCATTTTGCCTACAGGCTCTGCAGGGGACAGGGAATACAGGATGGACGTGACGGGGCACTCGTTCAGAGGACCCTCGGGAGCTTCTCCCACCTTCACCCGGTCGGAAGCTATCCCATGTTCTGCCGGTTCCTGGAGACCTGCCGGGCTGCCATGGACACGTGAACCAACCAGCAGGTAAAAAATACTATGAAGGAATATGATATGCTTGCATGTTCGTGTACATAGACGGTAAAATGTACCCCCGGGAGGAGGCGAAGGTCTCTGTCTTCGACCACGGCCTCCTCTATGGCGATGGGGTTTTTGAAGGGATCCGCATGTATAACGGGCGCATCTTCCGGCTCCCTGAACATATCGAAAGGCTCTATGACTCTGCAAAAGCAATCGACCTCCACATCCCATTGACCAAGGATGAGATGACAGGGGCCATCCTCGAAACTATCAGGAAAAATAACCTCAAGAATGCATATATCCGCCCGATTGTCACGCGGGGAATAGGTGATATCGGGCTCTGCCCGACAAAGTGCGAACATCCGACTGTCATCATCATTACGACGGAATGGGGTGCGATGTACGGTGACCTGTACGAGAATGGGCTCCGGGCAGTCACCGTGTCCATTCGCAGGAACCCCTGTTCCACTCTCCCGCCCAACATCAAGTCCCTCAACTACCTCAA
>JAKPSJ010000121.1 GCA_029555345.1 Methanobacteriota archaeon
AGGACGAGTCCGAGTGCAACCAGCGGCAGTAAATCCCCGCGTTTACCGCTACGGGTGGCAGGGGCTGCAGCCTTTCCGGAAAACTGCAGGATCGCGGCCCAAAGGAGGAATATGCCTGCAAGGAGTCCGAAGACGACAGCAGAACCGAGGACGGGGTCGGATTTTTCCACGACGACCTTGTCGTAGTTGACCGATATGCTGTACAGGAATGCCACGATCAGCATGAACTGGATGCCCCTGTCCGAGAGGAGCGTTCTGAAGGGTGCGGCCCGCGGCGAATCCCTGCCAGGCGCCCCGTTCGCGGCAAGCATGTACGACCCTGCAGCAACCAGGCAGATGCCTGCAAGACCAAAAACCGTCGGAACCTCGCCGAGGATGGCAAACGAGGTCACGAGCAGGAAAACTGGCGTGAAAGAGAGGATCGGCATGCAGAGGGAGAGATCGGAGAGCGAGAGGGCCCTGTACAGGAGGAAGGTTGCCGCGGTGTTGATCGCAGCCGTGACGAGGACAGCTCCGAAAAAACCGGGGGAGATGGCAGGAACCCCCCTGGCAAGGGATATGGCAGCCAGGGAGACTGCTGCGACCAGGTAGCTTCCTCCGGCAAGCCGTGCCGGTGTGATGCGCGAGAGGAGAACTTTTGCTCCTGCAGAGTATGCAGCCTGGGCAAGTGCACCCGCGAGGGCGAGGGCAAACCAGATCATGGACGGGGTCGACCGGGGTGGTGATGGCAGTCCCGGGTGAATTCTCACCGATTCCCTGTTGGCCTGCGTGAGTGAAAAGGTACAGCCAACCCTCCCGGGAGGAACGGGAGGGTTTGCCACGCGGCGGAGTTCAGGCCGGGATGCGGGCCGTGGGACACCTTGAACCCGAACCGGGAACCACCCAAGAGAGGTGTGGCTGCCGTGACATCACCCCCCAAGGCCCGGCCCGTCACCCATGGAAATCCGTCATTCTTCGACAATAGTGAACCGCCACGTGCAGAACATGTCCCCCGGGTGCGGGTCCGGTGGCGCGAAGAGGCACTCGACCCTGATTCTTGGGTCGATCTCGCGGGCGAAACCGGTGAACTCGGCCCTGTGCATCTCCCTGCACGAGTACTCTCCTTGCCCCCTGCGGAGCCGGGCTTCCTGTGTCGGGCAGTGGGGGACGCGGATGATAACCTCGTTTTCTCCCTCCTCGATGGTGTACCCGACGATGAGCGCCCAGGGAAAGAGCCTGAGTGCCTGTGCGAACCCGTGGAGCCCCTTTTCCCGGAGGGAGAAACGCTCCTTCAGGTCTCGGGCTGCCATTCCGGCGACCTTTCCCCAGACCTGCTCGTTGATCCGCTCGGCGACGGGCTGGCCAAACTTCTCTGTCACGTAGATGAACCAGAAGGCGTCCACCACGCGGTAGTGCCAGAGGAGAAACTCGAGGTACGAAAGGACCTCTTCCCGGTCCATCTCCCTGATACGGTCAAGTTCCATGGGTGAAGGTGGTGCGATCCCGGCACATCAGGTTTTTCATGGTCCCGCACGGAAAAACCGCCTGGCATCCATTTATCCTGAAAACGGGTGGCTCCCGTCTCGAAAACAACGTGACGACAAGTGCACCGTCGTACTTCCAGGCGGATCTCCCCCCGGATGGGTGCCCCGACCTCTACGAGACCTGGATCAGCCAGCCCCTCTGGCTGGAGTCCTCGTTGGTGCAGGGATCCCTGCAGACGTCGAACCGCTTGGCCTGGTCCTGTTCTGGGAAAGGTCGCTCGGTTCCATGGATAGGGGAAGGGGGAGGAAATAATTCCCTGTTCCCTTCATTCTGAGTGAAGTGTCACTCCTTGGGATCGATACCTGTGTGCCTAGAGAAGTGGGTGACTTCATGCCACGTTCTAATTATCGGACCCGGCTGGGACAGTTTGCGCACGACCCGCCACCGAGCCTCGTCTGGTTCCTGGCCATGGTACGGACCTGGTCACCGAGTCCGTCCTGGTTGCGGGTCTGGTTCCTGGCCATGATGCGGACCTGGTCACCGAGTCCTCTGCTCGAAGCAACCGCGTGCATATCACTGTATCTGCACTGGTCATCACGACCCTGGCCGTGCACGGGGCAGAACCTGTCCTGCCCGGATGCTGTCACATTTTCATCGGCCTGTTCCCCGGGTGCCGGCAAAGATGTTCCGGCACCACTTTTTCCCTGCCCGTGTTCTCCTGCTGCCCCCATGGTAGCAGGGACAAGGACGAGCAGGAGGAGGCAGAGCGTCAGGATCTTTTTCACTGTATCACCTTCCTGGATCGATACGGGCCCCGTCTCAGGCGACCGGGGGCCCTCCCGACTACCACGTTGACGAAGAAACTATTAGGGATCTCTCATACGGAGAGCTACGTTTCTGCATGCGAGCCACTCATGGAGAAGACGTGATAGTCCAGGGTTCCTTTCCGCGCCAGGCAGGTATGGACAGGACTGCCTTTCAGGGCACCGAGGAGGGAAAGCGCAGGCACGGTCAGGTAATGGTGAGAAGACCGCCCCTCGGCCCGCGCCTCGACAATCCCATCGCAGGACATATCCTGGATATGTCGCGTGACGGAAGGCCCGGCAATCCCGAGACCTGCAGCAAGCTCCCCCCTTGTCATTCCGGGGTGCTTGTCCAGGAGCAGGATGATCGTCCCGGTTGTTGCACCACGGAGGTAATGGTAGAAACACTGGGTGCTGGGTGGGTAGAGTCCACTGTTCACGAAGTACCGGACGGTGCCGGGGCGGGAGAAGAAGGTGATCTTCTCTTCCCTTGCAAGGGCAAAGAGGTGATAACGGATCGTGTTGACATTCATGCCCACGTATTCCGCAAGCGATGGGGCATCCATGCCGGGATTTTCTGTGATTGCGCTGTACACGCGGTTCCGGACAGCACTTTCGAGGACGTTTTTCTTGTTTATTCTCTTATAACCCAGTGCAGGGAAAATGGGTGCCGGGATGGAGTATCCACGGAGGGACGATCCATCACTCTCGTTTTCGACGGCATCACCCTCCATGCGCCTCGTCCGCGGGTTCCCGTGCGGGGCTGAAGGAGTTGGAGCGGCACATTCCTGGGCGGGGAGGGTATCCGTTGCCTGGGCAGGCCCGCAGGGATACCGGTCCTGGACAGGAGGGGGTACGCCATGCCAGGGACTGGAGGGATGCCCGTTGCGGGGGACAGCGCGCCTGACCGGGGCTGTGCCACCATTTCCTGGAGGAGAGGTGAGTGTCCCCGTTCCCCAAAGATGGGCATTCATAAGGGCAGGACCGGCATTTGGGCTTCCGGCACTGTTTCCGGCGACCCCCGGCGCGTTGCTCCGGCTGTTTCTGGGCAGGGGCGCCGTGAGGGCAGAGTTGTCTTGCAGGGCATTGTCTGCATGAGCAGCCCCGTTTTCATGCTGCGTGCGTTCACTCACACCATTTCCCATGCTGCCCTGGGCGGGACCGGTATGGCTGCCTGCACCGTGGGCTGCGCAGGCAGGGAGTACGATAATGCAAAACAGGAGCAGGACGCCGATGGCAGAGACGATGGCAGAGATGTACCGGTCGTTGCGCATCGGGGTGATAGTAAGTTAAAGGGATGTATTAAAATTCTCTGATACCAGGAGTTGAACCTGCTCTTCACCCCGGACAACCGGGGGGTGGTTCCCCCTTGGAGGGGCATTCGTCCTTGTCCTGAAAGAAAGGTAGCCAGGACCGCCCCCATCCCACCGGGCCTGTCGCGTCCTCGGGGAACAGTTCCTCTCTTGAAATTTTCCCATCTTTCCCGGGCTGCAATGTCGTCGGGTTCCAGGATAGAAAAGGATTGAAGGGGATGTGCAGCATCGTGGTGAGCGTGGAATGACCGGGACGTCACCCGGCCCGACCACACTTTTAATCCCCCTCCGGAGACGACAGTACTGCAAGCATGTGCATCTCCAAGGAGGTGCTCCGTACACGGGCAAAAGAGGTGCGGGCTGCCCTCCCCCTGGAAAAAAGGAAGGAATTCAGCCGCATGATATGCGAAAGGGTCACCTCGCTCCTCGACGGGCAGGACCCGATCCTGGTGTACGTCTCGAAACCACCCGAGGTCGAAACAGCACCTCTCGTCTCCACCCTCCTCTCGCGGAAGGCATCGGTCGTGGTCCCCATCATCGAGAGGGAAGAGCGGACGCTGCGCCTCTCGTTCCTCCGCGACCCCTCGCACCTCTCTCTCAGCACGTTCTCCGTCCCGGAGCCTATCGGGCATGAAATTCCCGCCGACCCCGGCAGTATACCGGTCGCTGTCGTGCCCCTGGTCGCCTTCGACCGGAGGGGCCACAGGCTCGGATACGGCGCAGGGTACTACGACCGTTTCCTCTCCAGCAATACCCACATGTACAAGGTTGGGGTCGGGTTCTCGTGCCAGGAAGTGGACTCGATCCCGGCAGATGACAGGGACGTGCGCATGGACGCGATCGTGACCGAGAAGGAGACCATCCGAATTGGTCGCGAAAAATAGGTCAGAGGTATTCGGCGCCGTTCATGTAGGGCTGAAGGACTCCGGGAATCACTACCTTCTCGTCAGCCTGCTGGTAATTCTCGAGGATCGCCCGGATGGTCCTGGACGTCGCTATCGCCGTCGAGTTGAGTGTGTGCACGAAACGCTTTGACTCGAAGTCCCTCGGGTCCCGGACGCGGATGCGCAGGCGGACTGCCTGGTAAGAGGTGCAGTTGGAACAGGACACGACCTCGCGGTACCTCTCTTCACGCGGCATCCAGGCCTCGATATCGTACTTCTTGGCGGCGACGGTCCCGATATCACCCGTGCAGATCGAGACGACCCGGAAGGGAAGACCGAGGAGCGTATAGATCTCCTCGGCGTTCGCCAGGAGTTCCTCGTGGAGCTCCCAGGAGTCTTCCGGACGGCAGAATATGAATTGCTCCACCTTGTGGAACTGATGGACCCGGAAG
>JAKPSJ010000125.1 GCA_029555345.1 Methanobacteriota archaeon
CTCGAGACGCTCCACATCGACAACGTCAACCCGGGGACGATAGCCCGGCACCCGGAAGAGAGCCGCGCTGCTCTCGAGGCGCTCGTCACGCACCACACGCCCGGCGACGTCGCTGCATTTGGCATGGAGACCGCCGACCCCGTCGTCATCCAGCGCAACAACCTCAAGGCCCGGCCCGGCCAGGTCTTCGACGCCATCCGCATCGTGAACGAGGTCGGCAGGCACCGCGAGGGAGGGGTCCCCCACCTCCTCCCCGGCCTGAACTTCGTCGCCGGGCTCGCGGGGGAGACGGCGGAGACCTACAGGGAGAACACCAGGTTCCT
This sequence comes from Methanobacteriota archaeon, assembly GCA_029555345.1. GTDB lineage: Archaea > Halobacteriota > Methanomicrobia > Methanomicrobiales > Methanospirillaceae > Methanolinea_A. The sequence goes on from JAKPSJ010000125.1 coordinate 324, forward strand.
CGAAAGGGTCCTCGCAACTGGTCTGCTCGTGCGGAGGGTCAACATCCGGCAGCTGATGCCCTTCGAAGGGACGCGAGCCTACGAAGAGAACACCCTGGGTGCACACAGGGCGCTCTTCGCCTCGTTCAAGGCCCGCATCCGCGGGAAGTTCGATCTCCCCATGCTGCAGCGGGTCTTTCCCACCGGCACGGTCCTCCGGAAAGTGGTCGTCGAGGTGGAGGGGAACCCCTCCTTCGGCCGCCAGATGGGCTCGTACCCCATCCTCGTCGGGGTCCCCCTGCGGATACGGCCGCTCTCCGTTATCGACGCCGTCGTCGTCGACCACGGGATGCGGTCACTCTCCGCCCTCCCGGTCCCGATCGAGGTCAACGCCCTCCCTGTCCGGGCCCTCTCCTGGATACCGGGGGTGGGGAGGCAGCGTGCAGCCCGGATAGCCAGGGCCCGCCCATTCCGCGACCTGGCCGAGTTCAGGGCCGTTGCCGGGCCCCTTCCCCTCGACCACCTGCTCTCGTTCTCCTAGATCTCCCGGAGCTCGATGACCTTGAGGATGTCCGTCCTCGTCACGATCCCGACCAGCTGGTCGTCGACCGTCACGGGGAGGTGCCCGATGTTCCGGAGGGACATCACCCGGAGGGCTTCGATGATCGGCGCAGAAGGGGGGAGCGTGATGACGTCCCGCGTCATGATGTCCCGGACCTGCATTGCCTCGCGGTCGATCGGGGGGACCTTGTGGAGGTCGGCGAGGGTGACCATTCCCACGAGGCGGCCCTTCTCTGTCACGGGGAAGCCCAGGTGCTTCGTCGTGTACATGAGGTCGATCACCTCCCTCACCGGGGTGTAGGGGGAGACCGCCATCACCGGGCTCGTCATGATGTCGCCGATCTTGACGTCCTTCAAGAGGAACGTGTACTTGATGGCGGTCGATTCCTGGGTGGCCCCGATGTAGATGAAAAAGGCTATCAGGATCAGGATTGGCGAGAGGAGGAACACCCCGATTATCCCGAAGACGACGGCGAATGCCTTCCCCACGGATGCCGCTATCCGGGTCGCATCGGGGAGCGGCATGCGGATCGCGAGGACTGCCCGCAGAACGCGCCCCCCGTCCATGGGGAATGCCGGCAGGAGGTTGAACGCGAACAGGGAGACGTTCAGCAGCCCGAGGTAGGAGAAGGCAAAGACTAGGAGACCGGAAAGCGGCCCGCTGGCAACGGCGGCATCGACGGCATACACGAGGACGATGAAGAGGAGGCCCGTGGCGAGGCTCGACAGCGGTCCGACGAGAGCCATCGGGAGTTCGACGCGGGGGTCGGGCGAGCTGTCGTCCATGGAGGAGACCCCCCCGAAGACGAGGAGCGTGATGCTGTGGATGGGCACCCCCTTGCTCTTTGCAACGATGCAGTGCGCGATCTCGTGGAGGAGGACTCCGCCAAAGAGGCCGAGCGCCACGAAAGCGCCGAGGACATACCTGTTTATCGATGGCAGGAGGTACGTCGTATCGATCGGGACTCCGAATGTCGTGGAGAGCACGGAAACGGTGAGGGGCATCTGGGAACCGATTATCCATGCGAAGATCGGGATGATGAGGAGGAATGTCCAGTGGATCAGGATAGGAATGCCATAAATAGACCCGATTTTGAACGACGTTTTCATAAAAGGAGTATCTTTTTAACCATTATAGTATATACTTTTCATGATTAGGATGAGAACCCAGATTACGGAGCTGTTTGGCTTAAATATTTACACGGAGAAGAGTGTCTTTGTGGGCGAGGTCGAAGACGTCATCCTCGACATCGAGGGGAAGAAGATGGATTCCCTCGTCGTGGGCAAACTCAACCAGGACCTCGTGGACGTCAAGAACTACAAGGGCCTCAAGATACCTTTCCGCATCATCCGGAGCATCGGGGACATCGTGATCATCCGCCACCTCCCGGGTGCGTTCAAGACAGGGGCAACTGCGGAAGGCCCCCGTTAAAGGTACAGGGAGCCGGCACCTCTCTCCAGGCATGGGAGGCCCCACCCCATTCTCTTTATGCGACACAGGGAACTGTACAGCAACCTCGTTGCACTCCCGCCGCTCTTCATCAGGCTCGACGGCCGCACGTTTCACCGGTTCGCAGAGTCCTGGGGACTCGAACGGCCTTTCGACGAGCGGTTCGCGGATGCGATGGCGCATGTCGGCGAGCTCCTCATCGCGGAGAGCGGGCTCTCCCCGGACCTCGCCTACACGTTCTCCGACGAGATCAACCTCTACTTCTCCCGTCTCCCCTTCAACGGCCGGGTGGAGAAGCTCGACTCCGTGACCGCTTCGTACGCTGCCAGCGCCCTCACGATAGGGATGGAGAGCAGGGAAGCGATATCGTTTGACGCCCGGATCGTGCATGTCACGACCGAGGTGGCCACCGAGTACCTCGTCCACAGGCAGGGCGAGGCATGGAGGAACCACATGAACGCCTACTGCCAGCACCTCCTGGTCAACGGGGGGATGAGCAGGAAAGAGGCGGCGGCCTTCCTCAAGGGCATGCCTTCCCGCGGGATGCACGAGGTCGCCTTCTCCCGCGGCGTCAACCTCGCGGATACACCGGCATGGCAGAGGAGGGGCATCCTCGTCAGGAAGAGGGAGCGGAAAGTGAAAGGCATCGACCCCCGGTCCGGAGAGGCCGTGGAGAGCTACCGGAGCGAGGTCGTCACCGACAGGGACCTCCCAGTCTTTGCCTCGCCCGAGGGGCGTTCCCTTCTCTCCTCAATCCTGCGCAGCCCGTGAGAGGGAGAGGGTCATCGCTATCCCCTCGACGTCCCAGTCTCTCGCGAGGTCTGCACCCCCATCTCCCGTCAGCGCCCCGCACTCGAAATCGAGGGATACTGCCCTGATCTCGTCCATGATCCCCTTCTTCCACCTCTCGGCGACCATCGTGCAGACCCTCCTGTCGGCGATGCGGGCCGAGGCGCGGACGAAGTCCTCGACGCGGAGGTCCAGCTGGCGCCGCATCTCCTGGAACCTCCGGATGATCTCGCGGGCGTATCCCTCGGCCTCGAGGTCCGGGGTGAGCGCCGTGTCGACGTAAACGACTCCACCCTGCATCGGCGCCGCATAGACCCCTTCGGGCAGGTGCTCGGCGAAAGTGACCTGCCCGGGCTGGACCTCGAACCGGTCTCCTCCATCCGCGAGAACATGGACACCCTTCGCCTCGAAGTCTGCCTTCATGGCGTTTGCGTCGGCGCCGCGGATCAGTTCGCGCACACGCGGTGCGTCCTTTCCGAAGGCTGGCCCGAGCGCCTTCATGACCGGCTCCGCCCTCCACCCGACCCGCTCCCAGCGGCCCTGGACTGCCCGGACCGAGCGTGCGTTCGCCCTCTCCCGGCAGATCGGGGCGAGCGACTCTATGGCCCTGGCGACATCGGCGCTCTCGGTGGCGACGACGCACTCCTTCACGGGCCACCGGAGCTTTCGCTTCCCTGCCTGCCGTGCATTCG
>JAKPSJ010000142.1 GCA_029555345.1 Methanobacteriota archaeon
CTCTCTTTTCTCTCTCCTGTGGGGTTTTATACGGAAGAGATTCGCGAAGGGAAAATGAGGGTAGGGTTCCGGGGTGTTTCCCTCGATGGACGCACATTCCTGCTTGCCCGTTCCGGGTTTTCGTCCCGTTTCCGGGTGGGGAAGTACGGGGTCGATAAAACAGGGTTTGAATCCTTCCTCGCGACGATCCCGTTTCAGGATGCCGGACTTGTCATTATTGACGAGATAGGGAAAATGGAGTGCATCTCCGGGCTGTTCTGCCATCTCGTGGAAGATCTCCTCTCCTCCGAAAAATGCCTTCTTGCAACAATTGCCTCACGAGGTACCCCATTCATCGAGGCAATCAGGAAGCGGGACGACGTGGAGATTTGTCTCATCGACAGGAAAAACTCCATGGATATTGCAGCAAGGGTAAAAGAACGTATCCGTGCCCTGATGGAAAGGCAGTGACCCGGTTCCTTTTTCCGGGATGGGAGGGGGCGGTGTCCCATCGCCCTTTACGGTGCATGGCGACAGGGCAAGCCATATGTGGGAACAGATCATAAAAACAGGTAATCTGTATGGAATCCATGAAATCCGTTATCCTGGCAGGGGGAGTGGGGACCAGACTCTGGCCCCTCTCGCGGACATATAATCCCAAGCAGTTCCTCAAACTGAACGGGACATCCCTCTTCCAGGAGACCTACAAACGTGCCATGCGTCTATCGAAACCCGAAGACATCTACGTCGTCACCCACAGGGATCATTACTACCTGGCCCAAAACCAGATCGAGGAACTGAAGCAGGGCGTTCCGGACGGGCGTATCCTGTCCGAGCCTGTGGGAAGGAATACCCTCCCGGCGATTACCTGGGCGATACTCGAGATAGAAAAGGAGCACGGGGAATCTCTCGTTGCCATTTTCCCCAGTGACCATTACCTTGGAGAGGATGCAATGGATGAGATCGCTGCAGCAGGCAGGATCGCCCGTGATTATCTTGTCACGTTCGGGATACCCCCCACCCACCCCCACACGGGATATGGGTACATTGCACCGGGAGACCCTCTTTCCCTTGGATTCAGGGTGAGTAAGTTCCGGGAGAAACCGGACTGGGAGACTGCAAAGGTCTTTGTGGATGCCGGATACCTCTGGAACAGCGGTATGTTCCTCTTCTCGACAGGAACTTTTCTCGAGGAGCTTGAGCGGCTGCAGCCCGGGATATACGTCCCCATGAGGGAGAAAGGGGTTGCCTCATACCCCGGATTACCCACTCTCTCGGTTGATTATGGTCTCCTCGAGGTCTCCGCCCGCGTCGCGGTCGTGCCGCTCCGGGCCAGGTGGACGGATCTTGGGACCTTCCGCGCATGGTACGATTTCAAGCAGCATGACAGCCATGGGAATGCGGGTGAGGCTGAATTCATCGATTCAGAGGGTAATTTTGTGCATGCCCCGGGGAAAAAGGTTGCACTGGTAGGCGTCAGGGATCTCGTCCTTGTCGATACGGGTGACGCACTCCTTGCCTGCCGGATGGACATGACAGAGAACGTCGGGAATCTCGTGAAGGTCCTCAGGAATCGCGGTGACACAATCACGGACTATCACCTCCAGGTACACCGTCCCTGGGGTTCTTACACCGAACTCGAGAGATCGCGGTTCTACCGGATCAAGAGGGTTACAGTCAAGCCGGGAAAGAAACTCTCCCTCCAGATGCATCACCACCGGAG
>JAKPSJ010000147.1 GCA_029555345.1 Methanobacteriota archaeon
GTTCGTGAAGGGCAGGAGGTCGCCGTAGCCAACCGTTGTCACCGTCTCAAGGACGAAGAGGAGCGAGGCCGGCCAGGTCACGGGCTTTCCCTCGAGGATGGGATAGAAATGGTGGAAGACAACGGTGTAGAAGGCTATCTGGACTGCGAAGAGGACGAAATACGCCGTGGTCTTTATCCACCTGAAGCCGAAGAAGGCCCTCCTCGCCCTCACCCTCCTGTCACCGGCCATCGAGCACCTCGGAGAGTATCTCGCAGCTCCTGCACGTTGCCCCGCAGGGCTCGCCGCAACGGGGGCATGCCTGCAGGACGCCGCAAGCGCCCGCACCGAGCGTTCCAAGCTCCCTGCCGAGGTTCACGAGGGCGAACCGGGCTGAGGGGTGGTTCCACGCGTAGGTATTGAGCATCTGCCGCACCTCAGCACGCATCGCGTTGTGCGAATAGGGGCAGCGCCCCGTCTCCACGGTCCCCATGTATAAGTAGGAGTAGAGAGCAACCTCGCGTTCGGGGATGGTGGAAAACGGCTTGATCCGGGGGACCATCCCGGGTACCGGGTGGGCGCCCCGGAGGAGCCGCGCAGTGTCCCCTCGGAGCACGTTCATGAGGACAGTCTGGGCCTCGTCGTCGAGGTTGAAGCCAAGGGCGAGTTTCGTTGCCCCTTCGTTCCTGGCAACAGCATTGAGGAGGTGCCGCCGGAGCACACCGCAGTAGGAGCAGGAGAGTTTACCACCCTTCCTCTCCACGATCCCGTCGACCGTTGTCCCGTATGCCTCGCGGAACGAGGCTGCCACGTGCGGGATATCCAGTTCGGCTGCCCTGGCCCGGGCGACAGCGGTATCACGGTACCCAAAGATACCCTCGTCCACGGTGATGGCGAGGAGGGAGACGTCTCTCCGGAGGGAGAGGAGCGAGTGCAGGAAGAGGAGGAGCGCCCCCGAATCCTTCCCGCCCGAGAACGCAACGGCGATCGTGTCACCGGGAGAGATCCACCTGTTCTCCCGGATCGCCCTCTTGGCCTTCGCCTCGAAGTCAGCGAGAAAGTGTTCCCGGCAGAGGTGAAGACCTGAATAACGCTGGAATAGAACAGCAGGACGTCTGCACTTGCTGCAGCGCATAGAGGGTACCAGATCAACATTTATCATCAGCATAGATAAATTGTGTAGCAGACATGGCCATTTCTGCCGAGACGATACGGCAGCTCCATCCTTACGAGACCCGGATTCTGCATACCCTGGAGCGCCTGATGGGTTCCCATTCGTGGGCCCCGCTCGACCTCATCAGGAAAAGGGCTGGTTTTTCCGAATCAGAGGCCCGGTTCCGCCTGGGTTCCCTCATGGAGAAGGGAATGGTCAAGTACGACGTGGTGCCCTACGAGGGGTACAGCCTGACATTCCTTGGCTCCGATACCCTGGCGCTTCTCTCTCTCTCCCGCCGGGGGACCCTCTCAGCTCTCGGCCCCCTGATCGGTGAAGGCAAGGAATCGGTCGTATACGAGGGGCTGGGCCTAGGCAGGGTGGCGATCAAGTGCCACCACGTGGGTCAGCGGTCGTTCCAGTCGGTGCGGCTCTCGCGGGAGTACATTGCTGAAAAGACGCACTGACTGGAACGACCGCTGACCCACGTGGTGGCACTTGACTGCCACGCGGC
>JAKPSJ010000018.1 GCA_029555345.1 Methanobacteriota archaeon
ATTGCACGGTTCAGGGAAGCAGTATACAGCCATTTCAGGAAACACCGGCGCAGTTTTCCGTGGCGGGAAACGACTGATCCGTACTGCATCCTCGTCTCGGAGGTCATGCTCCAGCAGACAGGAGTCGAACGTGTCAGGGGCCGTTACCCCCAGTTCATCGCCTTATTCCCCGGGTTCCCGGACCTCGCCGAGGCGCCCCTCTCGGAAGTCCTGCGAGCATGGAACGGCCTTGGATACAACCGGAGAGCACAGAACCTGCACCGCACTGCAAAGATTGTCGGAGCGGAGTACGGGGGGAGGCTCCCAGCAGAGGAGAGTCTCCTTGTCTCTCTTCCCGGGATAGGAAAAGCGACTGCAGCATCGATCCTGGCCTTTGCCTACAACAGGCCATCGCTCTTGATAGAGACAAACATCCGCAGGCTCTTCCTGCACTGGTTCTTTCCCCTGCGGGAAGTCGTACCCGACAAGGAGATCCTCGCCCTCGTTTCTGCCACTCTCGACCGCAGGAACCCGAGGGACTGGTACTATGCCCTCATGGATCTGGGATACCACCTGCGGTCCATCAATCCCGACCCCAATAAGAGAAGTGCCCATTATCACAGGCAGGCCAAATTCCGGGGGTCTGACAGAGAGATCAGGGGGAGGATCATCTCGGCCCTCCTCCACGAGCCCAGCATGGAAAAATCGGGCCTCCAGGCAGCAGTCATGGCCGATGGCGAGAGGGTCAGTGCGATCTGCAACAAGATGGTAAGGGAAGGCCTCCTCGCAAAGGAGGGGGAACGGTTCCGCATCCCATGAGACGATCTCTCCAGGAAAGCACGGCCGGAAAACTCTAACCCCGCAGGTAATACCCGGCGAGTACCAGGACCAGGCCGGTATAGAACATGATCGCCCACGGCCACGAGAACCCGAGGTCGATCGTGGAAAAACCTTTCAGGTCCTGGATGAGCAGGAGGACAAAACCCACTGCAAAACAGATGATACTTAACTGTTTCTTGGCATTCTTTACCATTCTCTCTTCTCCCTGTACAGTATATTTCGCACGAACGTATTTATTCTCTTTTTCCCGGCTTTCAGCCGGGATACAGGTCGTTATCGCTCGTTTCCTCTTTCCGGCCTGACGACAAGGGAATAGAGGCCCGCCCCCGGGAGAGGGGGGCTCTCCCGCGTCCCGGACTCGAGGCGTTCTTCGGGGTAACCCAGGTTCTCGCAAAGGGTGATCGTAACCTCTCCCGGGAGGTCGAGGAGGCCCCGGGCACACGCCCGGACGTCAAAGCCAGGGTCGGCGATCAGGAAGACGGTCTTTCCCCTCCCCACCTCGGAGTGCAGCTCGCTGAGGGCACGCCCGTGGTCACGCCCGTGCGCGACAACGACCGAGACTTCCTGCATCGGGATGTGGAGCCGTGCGAGTGCCACCTGGAGGGACGAGATACCGGGGACGACCTCCCCCGGAAGGTACCCGAGCCCGGCGAGCATCGGGTCCCCTGTGGAGAGGACGACTGCTCCGGGTGGCAGTTTCCCCAGCGCCCGGTAATCTTTGATCTCGTGCACCTCTGCATCCGGCCGGATGAACTCGCGGGCGAGATCGATTGCCCTCGGAGAACCGTATACCAGCCGGGCACCTGATATCTCCCTGGCAGCCAGGGCAGTCAGCATCCCAGGCCCGCAACCGACTCCCACGATCTTCATCCGCTGTCCCCCAGTACCTCTCCCTCGCGCGAGAGGATAACGATACGCGTGCCAGGATATTTCCTGCGTGCGATGGAGAATGCCTGCTCCATCCTGGCGGGGAACTCCGGCCTGGCGGTGAGATCTTCGACGGTGAGGCAGCCTGTCCCTTCCAGTATCTCAGGGAAAAGGAACTTCAGGACCAGGCCCGGGAGGCCGGAGAGGATGACCTCCCCCCTGGCAGCGCCGAGCGCCTCCCCTATCCTCGACCCCGCGAGGACGACCTCGTGGTCAGGGAAGTGGAGGCGGGAGTAGCGCAACCCGAGGCGGCCGGTCGTGACCACCACCCGGTCTGCCGCAGCGACCCTTTCCCTGACGGACCCTGCCAGGTGGTCGTCCCAGGGTTCGACGAGCCCCGTCGTCCCGAGAACCGATATGCCGCCGAGGATGCCGAGGCGCGGATTCAACGTCTTTTCCGCAGCCTCTCTCCCGCCGGGGACAGCGAGTGCCAGTGCGATTCCCGTGGTCCCTGTCATCTCCATGCCACCGGCGACCGCGTCCATGATCTCCTGGAGAGCGGAAGGGCTGATCGCCGGTTCGCCGGCATGGTGCCGCGGGGTCTCCCGGGAGAAGCGCCCTATCCCCTCCCCAGCTTCCAGGATGATACCGTCCTTCCGGGTCTCGGCCCTTGCGATGAAGGTAAGCCCGGCAGTCGCGTCCCCTGGATAATCCCCCGGGTATTTCGCGGCCTCGGCCCTTCCCCAGGAAGCCCGCACGGGCACGTGAACATCGATGCCGCAGGGCGTGCGGACCATGACCGTGTCGACGGGGCCCTGCAGCGAGAGCACGGCGGCCTTGCAGGCGGCCGCCGCCGTCGTCCCGGTCGAAAATCCCCGCCGGAGCACCTTTCCCGATGCTGTCAGGACACCGAGGCCCGAGGCGGCGAGCGCGAGTTGTTCCCCATCCCTGCATGCGGCAACCCAGGACACCGGGTAGGCAAACCCTGTCACGGGGTCGACGAGCGGTTCACTCTCCTGCATGTCCCTTGCCAAGCTGCCTTTTCTCCGCAAAGATCGTGATGATCTCGTTGATCGCAGCGACTGCGACCGGTGTCCCGCCACGCGTCCCGACGTTAGTGATGGAGGGGACAGGGAGGGAACGGAGCCTCTCCTTGGACTCGACCGCGTTCACGAAACCGACCGGAGTCCCGATGACGAGGGCAGGAGTGCAGCCCCCCTCGATGAGGTCGCAGAGGGAGAGGAGCGCAGAGGGTGCATTCCCGATGACGACGACTGCACCATAGATCTCTTCCCGGAGTGCCAGGATCCCTGCCCTGGCCCGGGTAATCCCCTCTGCCTCTGCCCTCCCGGAATGGTCGAGCGCACAGATGACCTCGCTTTCGTGACCCTTCCTCTGGATGCCGACCTGGACCATTCGGATATCCGCGATCAGGGGCGCTCGCCTCTCCAGGGCTGAAAGCCCGGCAGTGACAGGGTCGTTTACGAACCTGAGGAGACCGGCCATGGCCATGTCCCCGACTGCGATCGAGCACCGCTGGCGTATGCGGTCTTCCATGTCGCGGTCCCCGATCTCTCTCCGGGCGATCTCCCTGCTCTCCTCCGAGATCCTGATCGCTTCTCCCGGGATCGCACCAAGGTCAGTATACGTATTTCCTCTGGTATCCCCTCGGGGTGATGATTGTCCTTTCATTTCCTCCCACCTTCCCTATCCTTGTCTCGGTCCCCCCCACGATGACCGTGCTGTGCATGTCGACGTCCCCCTCGTGCTCCGCGACATCGCCGAGCGTCGTGACGATGGTGGCCTCCCCCTTGCGGTACGCATCTTTCACGATCCCGACCGGTGTCGCAGGGTCCCGGAACTGGCGGGCGATCTCCATTGCCCGGGCAAAATTGTGCGGCCTCCCGCGACTCCTGGGGTTGTAGAGGACCACCGGGACACCCATTGCAAAGGCACACCG
>JAKPSJ010000028.1 GCA_029555345.1 Methanobacteriota archaeon
TGACCTCTTCGTGGTCAGCGGGTCAGGTACGGCCGCGATGGAGGCGGCGATAGGCAATTTTTCCAGGGGAAAGAAGATTGCCTGCTTCGTGAACGGCAAGTTCGGGGAACGTCTCTACAGGATAGCACAGCGGTACGGGACAGCGGTCGAGATCGCCTCCCCGTGGGGAACACCCCTCGACATCGGGCGGATGGAAGAGGAGCTCGATGGCGGTGCCGAGGTAGTGACCCTCGTGCACAACGAGACGTCTGCCGGGGTAAAGAACCCTGCCCAGAAGGTCGGCCGTCTCTGCCGGAAATACGATGCACTCTTCGTCATGGACGGCATCACGTCTATCGGCGGCGACGAGGTCAGGGCAGACGAGTGGGGCGCCGATGTCGTGGTGGTGGGCTCGCAAAAATGCCTTGCCGCCCCGCCAGGCCTGTCAGCAGTCTCTGTGAGCGAAAGGGCATGGGAGAGAATGACCGAACCGCGGCCGTTCTATCTCGACCTTGCCGCATACAGGAAGAGCGCCGCAGGCAAGATCATGGAGACCCCGTATACACCGGCCGTACCCCTCTTTTTCGCGCTCCGGGAGGCATGCCTGATCCTCGAGGAAGAAGGTCTCCAGGCCCGGATCGCCCGTCACCGGCGTTTGGCAGATGCAGTCAGGGCTGCTGCAGGGGCGTGGGGTATCTCTCTCTTTCCGAAGATAGACCCGGACCATGCATATTCCAATACTGTCACCGCGTTCTCGTATCCTCCCGGCGTGGACGACAGTGCATTCCGCGGGACGGTCAGGAAGATGGGGATCGAGATCGCTGGCGGCCAGGACCACCTCAAGGGGAAGATCTTCCGGATCGGGACCATGGGTGCCATCGGTGCGCCTGAAGTCCTGGCAACGCTCGCAGCAGCCCAGTACGCCCTCAGGAAGCACGGTTTTGTGCCATCAGGCGACGGGGTCATGGCCGCTGCAGAGGTCCTTGGATGAAGGTAGGGATCGCGGACACGACGTTCGCCCGCGTCGACATGGGGAGCATTGCAATCGATGAGATACGGAAGCACGCGAGCGTCTCCATCGAGCGGGTCACTGTACCTGGTATCAAGGACCTCCCTGTCGCATGCAAGAAGCTGATCGAGGAGAGGAGATGTGATATCGTCATGGCGCTCGGCATGCCCGGCGGGAAGGAAAAGGACCGCATGTGTGCCCACGAGGCATCGCTCGGCCTGATCGGTTGCCAGCTGATGACGAACACGCACATCATCGAGGTCTTCGTGCACGAGGACGAGGCCTCGGACGACAGGGAACTCGCATGGCTCGCAGAGATGCGGACCCGGGAGCACGCAGTCAACGCCGTCAGGATGGTGCTGCGGCCATCCGACCTCGCCAGGGAAGCAGGGACGGGGCAGAGGCAGGGGTTCGGTGATGCCGGCCCGGCCCGCCGCTGAAATGTCCTGCACAGGATATGGTTATCAGCCTGCAGTGTCGAGATAGTTAGGAGGAGAGAATGGGTATCCGCTTGGGTTTCGTGGTCTCGGAGTTCAACCGGGACATCACATACATGATGGAAGTGGAGGCACGGGAACACGCTGCATTCCTTGGTGCGGAAGTGACCAAATGCCGTTACGTCCCCGGGGCGTATGACATGCCTCTTGCAGTCAAAAAGATGCTCAAAGAGGGAGACGTCGACGCCATCGTCACCATCGGGTGCGTGATCGAGGGTGCGACGCAGCACGACGAGATCGTTGTCCAGCACGCGGCGCGAAAGATCATCGACCTTTCTCTCGAGTTCGAGAAGCCCGTGACGCTGGGGATATCAGGGCCTGGCATGACGTGGCTCGAGGCGACCGAGCGCATTGACTATGCCAGGAGAGCAGTCGAATCCGCGGTCAAGATGGTCCAGAGATTGCAATGAGAGAACTCTCCCGCAAGCTCGCAGGCATCCCTGCCTCGGCCACGCTGGAGATCTCGAACCTCGCCCGGAAGATGGAGAAGCAGGGGACCCCTGTCATCTCGCTCTCAATTGGAGAGCCGGACTTCGATACCCCGGAGCATATCAAGGATGCCTGCATCAGGGCCCTCCTCGCAGGAGAGACCCACTACGCGCCGAGCAACGGCATCCCGGAGCTCCTGGAGGCCATATCTTCCAAGATCTCCAGAGAGAATGGCTTTCCCTGCAATCCGGAAGAAGTCATCGCGACCTGCGGCGCGAAGGATGCCATCTACGACGCGATGGAGGCGGTACTGAACCCCGGGGAGGAGGCCATCATCCTCGATCCTGCCTGGGTCTCGTACGAGCCCTGCGTCATGATTGCCGGGGGAAAGCCTGTCCACCACCCGCTCGACGCGAAAACGTTCCAGCTCGATGACGGCATACTGGAGAGGGTCAGTCCCCGGACAAAGATGGTCGTTGTCAACTCGCCGTCCAACCCCTCGGGTGCAGTCCTCGACAAGAGGTCCCTCTCCCTCGTTGCAGACATGTGCACGGACTATGACCTCATCGCCCTTTCGGACGAGATCTACGAGAAGCTCACCTATGGGAAACCGCACCTCTCCCTTGCGTCGCTCGGTGACATGGCCGGCCGGACGGTCACCGTCAACGGTTTTTCGAAGGCTTACGCGATGACCGGTTGGAGGCTCGGGTACGCCGTAGCACCGATTCCGATCATCCGGCAGATGGCGAAGGTCCAGCAGCATTCCGTCAGCCACCCCACGACCTTCGCCATGTACGGCGGAGTCGCCGCGCTCGTGTCAGACCAGTCGTGCGTGGAAGCGATGAGAGCCGAATTCCAGAAGAGGAGGGACTTCCTCGTCAGGGAACTCCTTCTCATGGGGTACAGTGTCGCACCGGCTGAAGGGGCGTTCTATGCATACGTCCGCGTCGAGGGAGATGACGTTGAGGTCGCACGCAGGTGGCTCGAGGATTCGCACGTGGCCGTGACGCCGGGGTCGGCGTTCCACACGCCGGGGTGGGAAAGGATCTCGTACGCAACCTCGATGGAGAACCTGGAAGAAGCTGCCCGCCGGATTCGCCGGGCCTCCTGACCGGATCGGGAAGGTGTCTTCCGCACGGAAAGGAAAGCCTGGTTACCTCTCCGATCCTCTAAGTCCTGTATGGACCAGAACCCAATAGGTGTCCACCCCCGGGAGAACCCGGGAGGCCCCGGGTGGTGCGCGTGCGTTCATTGGCCTTGCCGAAGTCATGCGGGAGGGGAGTAAAATGGGGGACCGCATTCTCTCACTTCTCTGCGTGGTCTGCGTTGCAGTCACTTGTGCAGCAGGGATATGGTTTGCCGGCGCAGGTGTGGGACCGGCCGATTCAGACGTGCTCTACCAGGTCTCTTCCATCGGGGCACTCATGGAGGGGGAATATGGCGGGCTGGTTGCGTTCGGCGAGATCAAAGAGCACGGGGACTTCGGTATCGGGACCTTTGACAGACTGGACGGGGAACTGATTGCCATCAACGGCGAGTATTTCCAGGTCACTGCAGACGGGGCCGTCAGGCCGGTTTCCGATGGGATGACCGCACCATTTGCAACGGTCACCTTCTTTGAACCAGATATCTCGTTCTCCTTTTCCCGGGCAGACAATTTCAGCGACTTTGGCCGGCAGGTCGAGGCGGTTCTGCCGTCAGGGGACATGGTATATGCTGTCAGGGCTACAGGCCAGTTCCCGCGTGTCCTGGCCCGGAGCGTGCCCCGTCAGGAAGAACCTTATCCGCGGCTCGTCGATGCTACAAAAGGCCAGTCGGTCTTTATGATCAACGGCACAAGGGGGACGGTTGCCGGGTTCTGGTTTCCTGAATCCTTTGCTGGGCTCAACGTTCCCGGCTTTCACCTCCACTACATCACTTCTGATGCGAGCGCCGGAGGACATATCCTTGATCTCTCTGTCGATGGGGCGACCGTGGAACTGGATATGACACCACGGTTTTTCATGGCCACCCCCTCCGGAAAGGGGGGCGGGAGTAAAGTCCCTCCCCCGAACAGCACTGAATTGGAAGAAGTAGAAAAGATTGGTTGATATTTCCAAAATTCCCCCCTCCTTGCCTGCGTTCCCTTGACGATCGAAAGATATTTTGTGTTTTGAAAGAAACGACCAGAAGGGGAAATATTCGGGCAGTGGCATCGGAAGGAATGGATAAAGGGTTTTTCCTACCGGAGACCGATATGGAAACGGGTATCTCCTGCGGCCCGGAAATGGTGGTGCTTTATCATGCGGACGATATACCGGGGTACTCCGGCGGGATTGGAACAGATTGACACGCACGAGAGCGGTGCATGGATCAACCTGGTCAATCCCACCCCCCGGGAGATAGAGGAGGTCGTCTCATGGTTTCATATCCCCTCTGATTTCCTGACAGACCCGCTCGATGTTGACGAGCGGGCTCGCGTCGAGAGGGAAGAGGGGAGCATTCTCATAGTCCTGCGCACACCACATCGCGAATCCCCGGATGCAGTTATCCCTTATACAACATTCCCCCTCGGGATCGTTATCACCCAGAACGTGACCATCACCGTCTGCCTTATCGGAGTAGACCTGCTGGAGGAATTCCTGTCCGGAAAGGTGAAACACTTCTCGCCTGAAAAGCAGAGCAGGTTCATCCTCCTCCTTTTTTATCGGAACACCCTCCTCTACATGCGGTACTTGAGGGACATCAACCGCATGACGAATCAGGTCGAGCAGTCACTGTACCGCGCCCTCAAGAACGAGGAGCTCATCCACCTGCTGAACCTGGAAAAGAGCCTTGTCTTCTTCGTGACGTCGCTCCGGTCCAATGCACTCATGATGGAGAAGTTCCATGCGATAGGGTGCATACGAATGAACGATGAGGAGCGCGACCTCTTCGAAGACCTGACTGTCGAAAACAAGCAGGCCCTGGAGATGGCGAACATATACAGCAGCATACTCTCGGATATGATGGATGCGTTCGCATCGGTCATCTCGAATAACCTCAATGTCATCATGAAGCTCCTGACGACCGTCACCATAATCCTCATGATACCAACCCTCGTTGCGAGCATCTATGGCATGAACGTCGATCTGCCTTTCCAGGACACGCCGTTTGCATTCCTTTTCACGATGGTGCTCTCGATTGTTCTTTCGGTGATGGGGATCCTCATCTTCTGGAGGAAGCAAATCCTGTAAACCGTCAGAAAAAGGGCTCGATCAAGAACACCCTGGTAGATCCCGGGCGGTGATATTGTGCAAGGGGAGTCGACTCAAGGTACCATTATTGAAAATAGGGAATGGGCCTGTGGAAAATGAATACCAAATTGAGAAATGAAGCACGAATACGAACCCAGGAAGTTCACGGGACACCTGCCCGATCAATTCCGTGCCGGAAACAAACACAAAGGAAGAAAGTGCATATACGGGGAAAAGGAGATACCATACCATGAAGTCCATCGCCGACCTCCTTTTTGCGCCCGCACGCTTTTTTGCAGCCATGGAGGGAAAGGAACACAGCCTCAAGATCCCAGCCCTGATAGCGGTGACCGGAGCCCTCGTCTCGGCATTGGCAGCCTATGCCACCATGTCAGGCCTGTATGCCGGGATGTTCGCTGCATCCGGCGCAGGTGCAGGCATGGGTATGTTCATGGGGCTGGTGGGTGCCGTCTCCGCATTCATAGCCTTCATCGTGCTCTGGTGGGTCATCATGGCCGGGGCGTTTTACGTGGTGTCCATCCTCTTCAAGGGGAGCGGGACCTTTTCCAGCACGCTTGCCGTCACGGGGTACGGGCTCGTGCCGACCATAATCGGCACTGCCCTGTCCGCGATCTCGTCCTTGTACTACCTGCCGCGGATCACTGTGCCGATCGTCAGGAATATCCAGGACCCTGCCGTCATCCAGAATGCAATCCGTGACCTGATGCAGGATCCCGCCATGCAGGAGTATTCCATAGTCTCCCTGGCATTCTCCGTCCTCTTTCTCGTCTGGAGTGCAAACATCTGGATTTTCGGTGTGAAGCACGCACGGAAACTCGATACCAGGAATGCGTGCATCACTGTCCTTGTCCCGGTCGGTATTATGATCCTGTATCTACTCATCACATTCTTTGCAAGTGGTCTCTCCATGGGAGGCTCCTGAAAAGCATGGCGCCTTACCGGCTCTTTCCCTGCCTCCTTGTCGTCCTGCTGCTCATCCTCCCGGCAGCAGCAGTCGACCAGGGCCAGGCCGCGGCCGCCCAGGTGATGGTCACAAACGTCACCATCACCCCCCAGATCTTCATGGTCGACGATTCGGGGACAATCACGATCGAGATAATCAACAACGGGGTACAGAGCGTGGCAATCCGGAGGGCAACGCTCTACGACGAGAAAATACGCATCGAGTCGAGGGCGTACGAGACCACGATGTACCTGGGTGCAGGAAACAGGATGAGCTTCACGTTCACGGTCCGTGCACCTGTCCCCGAAGGTATTTATTACCCCGTGTTCTCGCTGGACTTCCGGGATGGCGGGTACCTCCGGTACCCCGTGAAACTCCAGGTCCAGAACCAATCCCTCACCCTTGCGATCCTCTCCAAGCCCGACATCTTTTCCAGTGGAAAGAAAGAAACTATCGAGGTGCTTGTGGGAAACCCTAGAGATAACGCAGTTTCGGGTGTCACTGTCTATCCTGTTGGGGATGGGATAGATGCAACGCCTTCCCGCTCATTCATCGGCCTCGTGGCCCCGGACCAGTCGCAGAAGGTCTCGTTCCAGATCACCCCCAGCCGGTCTACGCTCCTCGAGTTCCATGCGGACTATTACAACGGGATCAACCCCCATACAGAGATAATCCGGCTCCCGATAGACATCGGAGAGAGAAAGGTTCAGGCCGAACCGATCCTCTCCAACATCAGGGTCGAGTGGTCGGGGGGCACTTATACGTTGACAGGGGATGTCACCAACGCAGGCCTCGAACCAGCGAACGCGGTCGT
Organism: Methanobacteriota archaeon; assembly: GCA_029555345.1. Classification (GTDB taxonomy): domain Archaea; phylum Halobacteriota; class Methanomicrobia; order Methanomicrobiales; family Methanospirillaceae; genus Methanolinea_A. The sequence goes on from JAKPSJ010000028.1 coordinate 6,908, forward strand.
CATCACGATGGGGGAAGGTGCAGTGCCCGAGGACCCCTATCGGCAATATGCCGTGGGGACGCTGCAGCCGGATGACTTCTCGGGGTTCGAGGTCACGTTCTCTGTCGAGGGAGACAGGACATCGGTGCCTGTTGTGATCACCCACAAGGACACCGATGGAAACCTCTATACCACGACCTTCCCCGTGGACATCCCCTCGCCAGGAACCCGCAACCCCGGAAAAAGCGTTGAAAAAGGGCCGTCCTTGCCGCTTATCGGGGTGATTGTGGCCTGTGCCGCAGTCATCGGGGGAATCGTGTGGTATTCCTGGAGAAAGAGATGAGCGAGTCTCCGGAGCGTGACCCCATCATCATGTTCCGGGACGTGGTCAAGATCTACCCGCTCCCTGCCGGTGACGTTGTCGCGCTCGACCACGTCAGCATCTCGGTGGAACAGGCAGACTTCATCGCCATCATGGGGCCCTCGGGATCGGGGAAGTCCACGCTGCTCAACCTCATGGGCTGCCTGGACACACCCACATCGGGGCACCTGGAGATAAGGGGCAGGGACATCAGTTCCATGAGCGACGACGAGCTGACGATGCTCCGCAGGGATCACATCGGGTTCATCTTCCAGCAGTTCAACCTCATACCACTCCTCTCGGCACTGGAGAACGTCCAGTACCCGCTCATCCTCAAGACGGGAAACCGGGACTGCACCGAGCACTGCATCGAGGTCCTGAGGGCGATGGACCTCGACCCGTCCCTCTTCATGCACAAACCTGCAGAGCTCTCGGGGGGCCAGCAGCAGCGCGTGGCAATTGCCCGGGCCCTCGTCAACGATCCCGACATCCTGCTTGCAGATGAACCCACGGGAAACCTCGACACGAAGACAGGCTCGGCAATCATGGATCTCCTGAAGGATTTGAACGAGACGCGCAAGAAGACTATCATCATGGTGACGCATGACCCGAATGTTGCCCGGTATGCCCACCAGTCGATCCAGATCGTAGATGGGAGGATCACATGACGGGCTGGCGGGGAGAGAGGGGAACGAGTCATCCATTCTGCGGGGCACAGAACAGGGGCAGGTGACTGGTGATACATGCAGGTATCCCTGTTCTTTGAATTTGCAAAGAGAAACGTGAGGCTTCACTGGCTCCGCTCTCTCCTCGCCATCATCGGGATCATCATCGGGGTGACGGCGATCGTATCGATGGGTATCCTGGGAAACAGCCTCGTCCTGGCCATTTCAGACAGCCTGTCCGCCGTGGGCGACAGCGTCATCGTGACCCCTCACTTCGGGAGCGGCCCCGTGTCCATGGCTTCGACCAGTGAACGCATCACCGAGCGGCAGCTGGAACAGATCAGGAGGGCCGTTGCCCCTGACATTACCATACCGGTTTATTCAGGCAGTGCACGGATGGAGGTGGGAACCGAAGACACTTTCGGCGTGGTCTACGGCCTGCGCCCCGATGATATCCCGGTACTCCTCGAGGTGGAGGAGGGCTCGTATCTCAGGGGTAGCTCCGGGGCCATGGCAGGTGCCCGGTTCGCAAAGGAAAACGATCTCCGGGTCGGATCACGCATCACCATCCGGGACAAGGGCACGCTCCGGGTGGTCGGGATATTGAAGGAAAGGGGGATGGGCTTTGACATCAACCCCGACTATGGCATCGTCGTCGATGAGAGTTGGTACAAGCAGGCATACGACCAGGACGGCTATGACATGGTCATCGTGAAAGTCGGAGACCTCTCCCGGATCGAAACGGTCAAGGAGATTATCGAGAAGCAGTTGAACCGCCGTGAAACAGTCGTCAATGTCATCGATACGAAGGCAATCCTCGAGACGATACAGAACACGTTCGGACAGATATCAATGTTCACCACTGCGATTGGCGGGATATCGCTGGTCGTGGCAGGTGTGAGCATCCTCAACATCATGATGATGTCCGTGACCGAGAGGACCAGGGAGATAGGGGTCCTGAGGAGCATCGGCACACTCCGGAAGGAAGTCTTGATCATGTTCCTTTTCGAGGCCCTGATCCTGGGGCTCATCGGGAGCCTCGTCGGGGGTGTCCTGAGCTTATTCGGGGGTTATGCGATCAGCCTCCTGATGCTCCAGACATCAGAGTACCTCTTCGTCCCATCGAGCATGGTCTACGTCCTCTACGGCGTGGCCTTCGGAATCGGGACAAGCCTTCTCTCCGGGATATATCCCGCCTGGAAGGCGTCGAACCTCAACCCGATAGAGGCATTGAGGCACGAGTGACTGTGAGATGGACAATGCTCCGCCTCACTTTTCACTGGTGCCGGTTTTGACAGCCAGCACGGGCATGTACGGGTAATTCACCTCCACCTCATCGTCCCACGTAGAGGGACTTCGTCCTCGTGTAGGAGAGGAGGGCCTGCGATCCGTTCTCCCGGCCCACTCCCGAGGACTTCACACCCCCGAATGGTATCTCGGGTGGGAGGGTGAGGTGGCGGTTCACCCAGACCACCCCGGCCTGGACCCGTGAAAAGACCTCTCGAGCGATCGAGATGTCCCGTGTCCAGATGGAAGCACCGAGTCCGTACGTGGTCTCGTTCGCGTGCTCGATGGCAATATCCAGGTCATGCACGCGCATGACGGGAAGTACAGGGCCAAAGACCTCCTTTTTCAGGAGGGCAGATTCGGGGTGCACGTCGGTGACGACCGTCGGTGCAAAGAAAGAGCCCCTGTCGAATAAGGGGCCGCGGAGTGGTTCTCCCCCGGTCAGGATGGTGCCCTCCCCTTTCCGCTTGAAGTCATCCATGACTCTTTTGATCTCGTCGCGCTGCGTGGTGCCGCAGAGGGGCCCCATGTCGATCCCCTCGTCGAGGCCGTTTCCCACGGCAAGCGCCTCGACTGCCGCGTGCAGCCTGCGCAGGAACTCGGTCTCGATGGCCTCGTGGACAAAGAGGCGCTTGACGGCGGTGCAGGTCTGCCCGGCGTTGTAGAACCTCCCCCGTACGGCTCCCGCGACAGCACTGTCGATATCTGCGTCCTTCCAGACGATCATCGGGTCAGACCCCCCGAGCTCGAGGGTGATCTCCTTGAGCGAGCCTGCGGCAAGCTCACGCACGCGGAGACCTGTCTCGACATTGCCAGTAAAGGAGACCTTCCTGATCCCGGGGTGACGCACGATGGCCTCTCCCACGATATCCCCCTTCCCGGTCACGACGTTGAGGACACTTGGAGGGAGCCCCGCCTCTTCGAGGGTGCGGGCCAGGATGGAGACAGCAAGGGGGGTTCTCGAAGCCGGCTTGAGGACAACCGTGTTACCGGCAAGGAGGGCAGGGGCGACTTTCCATGACATCAGGAGGGCGGGCATGTTCCAGGGGATGATCGCCCCGCAGACCCCCAGGGGTTCGCGGGTGACAATTGCATCGCCCGCCGTGCCGAGCCCGATGTACTCCCCGGAAAAAGTGCCTGCAATCCCTGCGAAGTATTCAAGGACATTGGCAAATCCCCGGACTTCGTCGATGGATTCCCGGAGGGGTTTTCCCTGTTCCATGGTCAGGATGCGGGAGATGTCCCTGTGCCGTTCCCGCACGAGCGATGCACCCCGGAGGAGGACCGAACCCCGCTCGCGCGCTGTCCGGGAGGCCCACCAGGGATGGGCAGCATCAGCTGCCCTGACAGCATCATCGACCTCGTATATCGTCCCTTCAGGGACATGGTCGACCACATCGCCGGTAGCCGGGTTGAGCACTGCCATCCACCTGTCGTCGGCAGCGGCCACGTCCCTGCCTCCAATCCTCATCTGCATGAAGCAAGGATCGAGGCTTTACCCATATTATTGTTGGCCTTTCCCCGCGGGTCGCGGTCCGTTTTAGGGTAGGCGACCTGCCTGGAATGGCAAGGCATCCTTTTTTGCACTGCCCGTGTTAGTCTGGTATCAGGAGAGGTGAGATATGATTATCGGGATCATGGGGGACACGCACGATCATCTCCCCAATATCAGGAAAGCAGTGGTGGCACTGAGCCAGGGGAGAGCCGAGATTATCCTGCATACCGGAGACTACATCGCCCCATTCGTCATCCCGGAAATTGCAGGAGCCGAAGTGCCTGTCGTGGGGGTGTTCGGGAACAACGATGGTGACTGCCCCCTTCTCCTGACCCGGTGCCGGGAGGAAGGAAACATCGAGATCAGGGGTTATTTTGCGGAACTTGAATGTGACGGCCAGAAAATTGCACTCCTGCACGGCCATGACAGGGAGAAGCTCTCGGAGTGCGTGGAATGTGGGATGTACGACCTCGTGGTGCACGGGCACACGCACAGAAGCTCGGTTACCCGCGCCGGAAGCACCCTCTGCATCAACCCGGGGGAAGTCTGCGGTTACCTGACGGAAAACCCGAGTCTCGCTCTCTACGAGACGGAAGACAGGAGTGCCCGGCTGATCTTTCTCTGATCGGTGGATGATGCAGGGCGGGGATTGCAGGACGAGCCTGCTCCGGGCAACTGTCACCTGGTGATATCGAGGAGTGTCCTCTCTATGTTGCAGAGAATTCTCCTAACCACGAATGGAGAAATGCTGTCCCTGTAAAAGCCTGAGGCGAGGGTGAGGGTGTCTTCGAAGGTGCTTGCAGCGACGGAAAATCCCGGGGAAAGCTCCAGCGGGGGTACCAAGAAAGCGCAGCTTGCTTCCATACCCCCGAAGTCCGTGCATTCCGCGGGGATGATGCCGGTATTGGAGAAGAACGGGTTCCTGGGGTACCCCTCTGACTCGCTTGCCCTGGCAAGGTCTTCGAGGGATTGCCGCACGCCGGAAAACCCACCTTCGAACCTTTCCTGCACGCGGACCGCGGCGCCGATACCTGCGAGGAGCCGTTTTCTCTCCTCCATTGCATGGTGGGTCTCACGTGCATGGGAGTATGGCGGAAGAGTGCTGTCTGCAGGGAGCCGGACCTCGAAGGCAACAGAGAGGTTTGCAACTGCGGGTGTCGGTACTCCGGGCACGAGGCGGCGCAGGTCGAGGGAGGTGAGTACAGGATAATCCCGCCCATCGCTGTGGGGGATCTCCATGGAGACGCTCTGGAAAAATGCAGAGAGGAGGAGGTCGTTAATCGTCATTCTCTCCGACCGGGAGAAAGAACGAACCCTCCCAAACAGGCCGCGGTCGATTCTTCTCCAGAGGTAGCAGGGGGCCCGGCAGGGCCCGGGTGAGCAGGGGACCCCCCATTCCGCCGGGGATTCTTTGCATGCCTCACGCGCCATCTCTTGCTCCTGCTGGGTAAATGACGAGAGGACGGGTGCATAGGACCGGTCACAGGCAGGGGAGGGTGGGAGATCTGGAGCGCTATCAGGTGCCGACCCCCGATAGGCGCGGGCGATGAGGGCTGCTGTCCCCTTCACTCCGCAGGCATCGGATGCCGCGTGGTTCACGGAGAGGACGAGGACGTCTTCCCGACCGCGGATAAGGGTGAGCCGGGCCTGCGGTCCCGAACAGGGGTCGACCCGGTGGAAAAGGGCATGTCGGAGGGCTTTCTTTGCGTCGTCCGCATGGACCACGGAGAAGAAGGTGCCCGGGGGAACTGCAGGGAGCTCCTCCCAGCAGGGGACAGGAGAACCGATGAACCGGCAACGCAACACGGGCTCAGTCGCAAGGGCTGTACACATTGCAGAAACGAGCCGTTCTTCGTCCAATCTCCCGTCGACCATGATCACGAGGTGGATCATCTGGTTCCACATGGTGGAGAGGAGAAAGTCCCACTGGTCGTTGACAGGAGCCCGATAGGTCTTGGCGTGAAAATCTCTGGTTTCTCGGGGCATTCGTTTCCACGTGCAGAGCAGGAAGGAATCTGGCAGTACTTCCGGTGCAGGCGGTACTTATTGGAGAGGTACGAGAAAAGGGTTATTCCCTGGCGTGGGAGAGTGAGCACTGCGGATCGGCCCGCGCAGCTGTGACCGGGAAAGACAGGGTTCTTCGCGAGGTTTTTTTCGGGAAGCTTCCACTGGACGGTTCTGTATTCTGTAGTCCAATGTTCTACGCTAAAGTCCAATAATGTATATAATAATACAAAACGGAGTACTTCTCATGAAGACAAAGATCCTTCTCGACGAAGATCAGATGCCACGGCAGTGGTACAACATCCAGCCTGACCTTCCTTCGCCCCTCGATCCCCCGCGTCACCCCGGAACAGGAAAACCGCTCGTGCCGGACGACCTCAGGCATATCTTCCCGATGGAACTCATCCGGCAGGAGATGGACGATCGGAGGTTCATCGATATTCCCCAGGAGGTGCAGGACATCCTCCTCCTCTGGAGACCGACACCCCTCATCCGTGCCCACCGCCTGGAAAAGCACCTCGGGACACCGGCGCATATTTATTACAAGTACGAGGGTGTGAGTCCCCCTGGGAGCCACAAGCCGAATACCGCGGTGCCCCAGGCATACTATAACATGAAGGAGGGGATCGAGCGGATCTCAACCGAGACAGGTGCAGGCCAGTGGGGGTCCGCCCTCGCATTCGCGACCCAGCTCTTCGGTCTCGCATGCACGATTTACATGGTCCGCTCCAGCTATGCCCAGAAACCCTACCGCAAGTCCATGATGCATGTCTGGGGCGCCGAATGCATCCCGAGCCCCAGCACGAAGACGAAGGCAGGGCAGTCGGTGCTCGAAAAGGACCCGGAAACGACGGGAAGCCTCGGCATCGCGATCTCCGAGGCAGTCGAGGATGCGGCGACCCATTCCGACACGAACTACTCTCTCGGCTCTGTCCTGAACCACGTCTGCCTCCACCAGACCGTGGTCGGCCAGGAATGCAAAGAACAGCTCGCCTCTCTGGACGAATACCCTGACGTCGTGATTGGGTGCGTGGGTGGGGGCTCGAATTTTGCAGGATTTTCCTTCCCATTTGCCAGGGACAAGCTGAAGGGGACCAGGAAAGACCTCGACTTCATCGCAGTGGAACCGGCGGCATGCCCGACGCTCACGAAGGGACTCTACACGTACGACTACGGGGATGTCGCAGGCTTAACCCCCCTTCTCAAGATGTTCACGCTCGGCCATGACTTCGTCCCACCAGCCATCCACGCAGGGGGTCTCCGGTACCACGGCGCCTCCCCCATAGTCTCGCGCCTCGTGCACGATGGCGTGATGAGGGCAATCTCATATCACCAGAGCGAGGTCTTCGATGCGGCCCAGACATTCGCCCGCACCGAGGGGTTCATCGTCGCACCCGAGACCTCTCATGCAGTGAAGGCCGCGATCGACGTGGCGCTCGAGTGCAAGAGGAAAGGGGAGAAGAAGACGATCGTCTTCAACTGTTCAGGCCACGGGGACTTCGATATGTCTGCGTACGATGCTTACTATACAAGGCAGCTGGCCGACTACGAGTACCCGGACCAGCTCATCAGGGAAGCCCTCTCCCAGATCCCCAGGGTCCCCGGGGCCTGAAGGAGGGAAAAAGCCTCCCGGCAATACGAAGACCATTTCTTATTTTTTTATCCCGGAGGAGACCCGTGTTCCGGATCGGTTTCATTGTCAATCCAGTTGCAGGCATGGGAGGGGCAGTCGGGCTCAAGGGGACCGACGGGCTCTTCGACGAGGCAGTCTCCCGGGGGGCAGTGCCCCGGGCACCCAGCCGTGCGGAGGAGGCAGCACGCCTCCTTGCGGGGCTTCCCATCCATTTCCTCGCATGCAGCGGCCCGATGGGAGAGGAATCCCTGGCTCGCGCCGGGATCGATGATTACGAGGTCGTCTATAACGTCCATAAAGAGAGGACGGGTGCCACGGACACGATCGCTGCTTGCAGGATCTTCGCAGAGAGCGGGGTAGACCTGGTGCTCTTCTGCGGCGGTGACGGGACTGCACGGGACATCTACTCGGTCCTAGGGGACAGTATCCCGATCCTGGGTATTCCTGCTGGTGTGAAGATGTACTCATCCGTCTTCGCAATCACGCCGGAGGCTGCGGCGACAATACTCGAAGAGGGACTGGAGACGGGGCGCGAGATGCATATCCGGGATGCGGAGGTCGTCGATGTCGACGAGGAGTCATACCGCCGCGGGGAGCTCGCCACCCGGCTCTTCGGTATCGCACGGTCACCCTACAGGCCCGGCCTGGTGCAGATGACAAAGGAGGTCTACGAGGATCCCGACGAAGAGAGGGCGAAGCGTAATATCGCACTATTTCTGCGCGAGGTCATCGAGGGGACCCCCGACATCCTTTACATTCTCGGCCCTGGAATGACCACCGCAGCCATTGCAAGAGAACTGGGGATTCCGAAGACCATTCTCGGCTTCGACGCGGTGAAAGCAGGGGAGCTCGTTGCATCCGACCTCGAAGAGAGGGGAATCTGCACGCTGCTCGCCGATAATCCGCGTGCGAGGCTCGTCGTGAGCATCATCGGGGCTCAAGGGGCGATTCTTGGGAGAGGGACCCAGCAGGTGACCCCACGCGTCGTCAGGGCCCTGGGGAAAGAGAACATCATCGTCGTTGCGACACCGCACAAGATCTCCCAGACACCTCACCTCTTCATCGACACGGGAGATGCAGAACTCGATAGAGAATTTGGGGATTCCATCCAGGTCGTCACGGGTTACATGATCGCTCGCAGAGTCAGGATGGAAAGAAGCCTGCCGGGTTGATTTTTTCGCGGCAGTCATACCCAGGCTCTGAGTCTCCTCCGGCAAAGTATTTTATCAGGGAAGATATTCTCTTCCAGTAGACTGCCGTACTGGGAATGGAGATGGAGCAGCGGGAAAAAGAGACATGGGGCGAGGGGCTCATGGATGGGCAGGGGAGGGAGATCGAGCCCGGCGACCACGTTGCGGTCCTCTTCCGGGAGACAGGCGAACAAGCAGAAGTCACGGAATTGATCCGCGACAGGTGCGAAAAAAAGAGGTGGTACCTCCTCTACATTGCCCGTTTCCCCGAGAAAAACCCCGCTATTTTTCGAGACGATGCACTTGGCGCAAAGAGGGAAGGCACATGCATCCTCTCGTGCGATGACCCCCAGTTCCACCGCACCTTTGCAACGACTGAGAGTGCACGCACATTCATCAGGAAAAAGGCAGAAGAAGCGGTCACAGGCGGTTATTCATCGCTCTGTATTATCAGGGAAGTCCCGCCGCTCGTCTCGCACAGGTCGAGCCAGAGTCTCGTGAGCGACATGGCAGACTTGGAACCCCTCTTCAGGGAGGGGTCCCTCATCCTGGTGTGCATGTACAAACTGGGGGAGTCGCCGCCCACAACTCTCCAGAACGTCCTCAGGACCCATCCCCTCGTTATACTGGACACAAAACTCCTCGAGAACTTCTTCTTCATCCCCTCATCCGATGCAAAGCGGTACAGCCTTCCTTCTCTCGAGCTCCAGCACTGGGTGGACACTCTGCGTGAGGTCTCACTGAGAACAGAGGCCCTTCGCGAGAACGAAGCACGTTACCGCGACCTGCTCGAAAATGCGAGCGACCTTATCCAGAGCGTCGATGCAGAGGGGCGTTTCCTCTACGTGAACAGGAAGTGGAGGGAGACCCTGGGGTATACCCCTGAAGACCTCGGTTACATGACCCTCTTCGATGTCATCGACCCGGTATCACTCGATCACTGCAGGGAGTTGTTTCGCCGGGTGATAACAGGAGAGGAGACCGGGAGTTTCAATGCCGTGTTCCGGGCAAAGTCGGGGAAGAGAGTGTACCTCGAGGGGAGAGCAAACTGCCTCATCCTGGGGGGAAGACCCCGGTATACACGTGGGATCTTCCGAGATATCACGGATGAAAGGGCAGGGTGAGACTCCCCCCGCTTCCCGCCGATCACGACAGGCATGAATCCCAGGGACCACCATGAGATTGCAATGGTCCTGTCCAGTGGACTCTCCACCCATCTTTGCTAATTACAAAACACCAAAGTATAAATATATGCATTTATGTACATATATTGACATGATACAAGAGGAGAAGCATCACCAGGTGATGCCGGTGGACTGGGGACCGCCGCCAGCATGGCGGCATACTCCAGCAGTTTCGAGGGGTCGAAACTCACTATAAACGACCAGAAAAAATGCGTGTTCCATCTGGAAACGCTGAAAGTCCCGCTCCCTGCAGTAGATCCTTTCACTCTCTTCTCTGTTATCGGGAATGGATGCGGGTGCATCCTCGAGTCCGTCGAGGGGATCCCGAAGAGGGCAGTCCGGTCCATTGTCGGCCTCGAACCTCCTGTTATCTTCTCTCTCGGGAGGGAGGTCACGTGCTCGGGTGATCCGGCCATCATCGACCGGCTGTCGATCCCCCGGAGCGACAACCCGGTCGTGCAGTTGAAAGCGATCTGCAGGCAGATCCGTTGCACAGGGGATAATGGAAGTGGTTTTACAGGCGGGCTTGTCGGGTACCTCTCCTACGACGCTGTCACCTCCCTCTCGGGAGGGCACGTCCGTGCCGGGGAGGATGGGCCTCCAGCCAGGTTCATGCTCTGCACCCGCGGGGTCGTCTATGACCACGTGAACGAATCCTGCCTCCTCTTCGATAATTCTCCCCTATCGGGCGAGGACGAGAGGGAGGATGTGAAAGGAGAGTCCCAAGGGAGACTCGAGCACCTGAAGGAGGAAGTAGAAGCGGTACCTCCCGCGAAAAGAGAGAAAAGAGACCCACTTCCCGGAGGAGCCCCCCTGGAGCTTTCTTCGAGCATGAGCCGCGAGGAGTTCGGGGATGCCGTCCGGCGGGCAAAGGAGTACATCAGGGAGGGAGACATCTTCCAGGTTGTCCTCTCCCGCAAGATCTCGTGTCCCTACCGGAGGGACCCGCTCGCTCTCTACGGGGCGATCAGGACGATCAACCCCTCGCCCTACCTCTATTACCTCCAGTTCGGGGACGAGGCCATTGTCGGGTCGAGCCCCGAGATGCTCGTTCGTGTCGCGGGAAGTACTGTCCAGACCGTCCCGATAGCCGGGACGAGGCCGCGGGGGAAGGACCCAGCCGAGGACGAAGCCCTGGCTGCCGAGCTCCTCTCCGACCCCAAGGAGAGGGCAGAGCACCTGATGCTCGTCGACCTAGCCAGGAACGATATCGGGAAGGTCGCTGCCTTCGGGTCTGTCCAGGTCCCCGAGTTCATGGAGCTGGAACGGTTCTCCCATGTCCAGCACATCGTCTCGAGGGTGTGCGGCACATTGAGGCCTGGGTGCGACATGTTCGATGCCCTTGCAGCCTGCTTCCCTGCCGGGACGGTGAGCGGGGCTCCCAAGATCAGGGCGATGCAGATCATTGCGGAACTGGAAGGGCAGCCGAGGGGCGTGTATGCCGGGGCGGTTGGGTATGCGGGGTTCGAGGGGGCGCTCGAGTTTGCAATCGCCATCAGGACGCTGGTCGCGAGGGG
>JAKPSJ010000050.1 GCA_029555345.1 Methanobacteriota archaeon
GACCGGGGGAGGATGAAGGAGACTGCCCTTGTCTTTGCTGCGTGTGCCATGGATACGCTGGTCGCACAGGCAGACCGGATCATGGTTCTCGACAGGCACGTCGCCCATGCAATCGACCGGGAAGAGTTCCGGAAAAGGGTAGCCCTGTCACTCGGGAAGATGGCCCGCGACCTGATGGCAGGAGTAAAAAGGGGCAACGCCGGGGAAAGGAGGGACTGACGTTGCACGGTGCAGCAACCAAGGAGAAGGAAGGCCTTGTTCCCCTCTCTGCCGTGAGTTATATCGAACCACCCGGGGAAGCCGACAACAGGGATCCGGAGAAGGTTTCAGGAAGAAAAAAACCCAGCCTGTGCCCTTTTCATACTCATTATCCGGGCCGTTTTTGAGTAACCCTGTGTCGCAATCACGGGGTCACCGGGTAGTACTGGGAGGGAAAGGCATGAGTGCGTCTTTGGGAAAGAGGCCGGGTCGCGGTCCGCCATAATATCCCCTCGGGGGAAGAGAAATATTATTGTGTCTCGGGGGAACGTGTCTTCAGAAGAGTGTTTTTTTTCGTGGACACCGATCCCCCGGGGTTGTGTGCCTGCGGAACACGGATTTCCCGTTCTCCGGGAGGGAAGGGAGAGATATGAAAGAATCCGGGAGCAGGGGTAATGGTGAATACGAGCATACCCAGGTCGGGCATCTCGTCATCGCGGCAACCACGGCAGTCATCCTCATCATAATAGTCTCTGTGATTGATTTTGGTCCCGTCTGGGTAGTTCTCCCCGTTGCAATCGCCATGCTCCTTATCCTCGCCACGTTCTCCACGCTCACGGTATCGGTCCGCAATGGCACACTTTCCCTTGCATTCGGGCCCATCCGGCTTTTCAGGAGGAACTGGCCCCTTTCCGGGATCGTAACGGTCACCATCGTGAAAAACCCCTGGTACTATGGATGGGGCATTCGCTGGACGCCCCGCGGTCCGCTCTACAACATTGCCGGGTTTGCTGCAGTGGAGGTCACGCTGGCTTCCGGAAAGGTGTTCCGGATCGGGACGGACGAGCCGGAAGAACTCAAACGGGCCATCGGGAAGGCAGGACAGGAATGATGGCAGGCCCATGGGGGTAGGGGAGTCCCGGCTGACATCCCGGGGTTTCCAACCGGGACTCCACCCCTTTATTCTGTCAGGGATAAGGGAGATGTACCCGGAGAATACCCGAATCGTGAATTCATCCATCCTTTTTTATTCCGATCCTGCTTTTTTTAATCAGTCCCTCGACCATGCCCCCATCTCCTCACTCCTGCAAAAGATGCCGGGCACGAGCCGAAGGCCCCTCTCTGGCAGTCCTGCATAAAGACATCATCATATTTGGGGTTTTTGAGGGAAAAATGCCCCAAAGGTTAAATATTTTGGTATTCAGTTTTCAATAAGGGGACAATAAGGGAGGTTTTTTTCCTGTATCGATCAGGGGGAAAAGTACAGGACGGACAGAGTATTCCGGCAGAAAGGAGAAGTTGGGGCAATTTCGTGGTTTCCTCGTCGTCTGCCGGAAAAGTCGTCCTCGCAGCCGTTATCCTGGTCCTCGCATTTTCCATGGTTCACCCTGCCGGTGCAGATCGTGATGTCCGGGTAGCCCTCGTGCACATACCTCCCTCGATCTATACAGACGACAAGGGAGAGCCTGCGGGGCTTTTCGTCGAGCTCCTCCGTGACATTGCAAAAAAGGAAGGATGGAACCTGATATTTGTTCGCGGGACGCTCTCCGAAAGCTGGGAACGCCTTGCCGCGGGTGAGATCGACCTGATGATGGGTGTATCCTCAACCCCGGAACGCGAGAAACTCTATGACTTTTCCCACGAGCGGGCGATATCGGTGTGGTCCCAGGTCTACGCCCCGCCAGGGTCAGGCATCAATACCATCCTCGATCTCGATGGAAAATGCGTGGCTGTGCTCAGGGGGGATATCAATAGCCAGATGTTCCGGGACTACGCAGATAAATTCGGGATTACCCCCACTCTCGTGGAGTATGACACCCTTGACGAGCTGTTCTCGAAGACCGCCTCAGGAGGCGCCGATGCGGTCGTTGCATTCAATATAGCCGGTAAGGACTCAGCCAACAAGTACGGGCTGCAGGAGACAAACATCCTCTTTAATCCGACGGCTCTGGGGTTTGCCGTCCCGAAAGGAAGGAACCAGGATGTTCTTTCGGCAATAGACAGTTATATCGCCGCCGGGAGGAGCGACGAATCATCTTTCTACACGCGGACCATGCAGAAATGGTTTGGCATGAAGGCAAGCTGGACCGTGCCGTTCTACCTCTGGTGGGGCCTCGGTGGGGTCATTGCACTCGTTGTCCTCTTCGTGGTGATGAGCCTGATCCTCAAAAGGGAAGTGAACAGGAAGACAGCAGAGATATCCCGGCAGAACGAGGAACTCCGATCCGAGATAGCCAGGCGGGAGGTCGTGGAGAGTGAACTGATTCGAAAAAACGAGGAGATACAGGCAGCATACGAGGAGATGAAGGCAATCGAAGAGGAACTCAGGGCCAACTATGTTGAACTCGGGAAGACCCAGCAGACCCTTACCCAGGCACGGAAGAAACTGAGCCTGCTCAACACGATTACCTTCCAGGAAATCCAGAACGGCATTTTTTCACTGAACGGTCTGATAGGCCTGGCTCAGGAGGCGATGTCCGGCACCGAGGGACAGAAATACCTGGCAAAGGCGCAGGAAATTATGCGGTCGCTTGAAAATACGCTGCGTTTCTCCAGGAACTACCAGGAGTTGGGGCTCAACGAGCCGACGTGGCAGGACGTCAACTCTGTCTTTCTCTATGCCATTTCACACCTCGATTTTTCCGGGATAAGCAGGAACGTCCAGCTGGACGGCCTCGAGATCTATGCAGATCCGCTGCTTGAAGAGGTCTTCTACGAGATGATGAAGAAAGTCATCCAGGGAGGCAATAACACGGATTCCGTCCGGCTCACATACAGGAAAGAGAAAGAGGGCTTTTCAATCCTTGTCGATGTCAACGGTCCCGGCATCCCGGAAGATGAGAAAGAGAGGATCTTCGAAGAGGATTACATCAGGCAGGTGGGGGCGGGACTGTTCCTCTCACGTGAGATCCTCTCGATTACGGGAATTTCAATCAGGGAAACAGGGGAGCCCGGGAAGGGAACACGATTCGAGATATTCGTTCCGGAAGGGAAGTACAGGTTCCCGGGAGAGAGGCGGTATTAAGGGGAGGAGGACGGGTTTGAGCTACCCTGCCACGTACACTCGCCTCTTTTCAGGAAGAAGATAAACGCCCCCTGCCTGTTTCTGGCAGTACGGAGAGAGCATTTACCCTTTCACGGCACATGAAAAGCAGGCTTTCCGGGCTTTGGTCATGTCGGACGGAGCCATATTCAGGATGCCACCGCCCGCGGTGATGGGAAGGGGAGTAATGAGTCTTTGTTCGATCCATTCCGGGAACTTCAGGAGAAAAGGATTATAGCGGGCCGGATTGCATCCGGTATAGAGTAGCAGACCCGGCGGGTACCAGACACGGGATTTCTTCTGGCATCCGGGTCGCGATGGGGACGTACCGATGCCGGAAAAACAGGGAGGAAAAACAGTTGTCGTCTCGTGGACGGGAGGAAAGGACGGGTGCTTTGCCTGTTACAGGGCAATGGAGTCGGGCTATAAAATTGCCCGCCTGCTCCACTTTACGGACAGGAAGAAGAGAGGATCCCACGAACTGAACCCCGGAATCATCAGGGCGCAGTCGGTTGCAACAGGGATTCCCCTCATCCAGAGGGACTTTTTCTCGTATGAGGAGGAATTCCGGAAGGTGATCCTCGAACTCCGGGAGCAGGGCGAGAGAATTGACGGGGCGGTTTTTGGGCATATCCAGACCCACGGCAGTCTCGTGGAGAGGATCTGCCGGGACCTCGACCTTGAGATCGTCAT
>JAKPSJ010000051.1 GCA_029555345.1 Methanobacteriota archaeon
GGGAAGGTCGCTGCCTTCGGGTCTGTCCAGGTCCCCGAGTTCATGGAGCTGGAACGGTTCTCCCATGTCCAGCACATCGTCTCGAGGGTGTGCGGCACACTGAGGCCCGGGTGCGACAGGTTCGATGCCCTCGCAGCCTGCTTCCCCGCAGGTACAGTGAGCGGCGCTCCCAAGATCAGGGCGATGCAGATCATCGCGGAACTGGAAGGGCACCCGAGGGGCGTGTATGCCGGGGCGGTTGGGTATGCGGGGTTCGAGGGAGCGCTCGAGTTCGCAATCGCCATCAGGACGCTGGTCGCGAGGGGAGGGAGGGTCGAGTTCTCCGCGGGTGCCGGCATCGTCGCCGACTCGGTCCCGGAGAAGGAATTCGATGAGACAATGGCGAAGGCCGGAGCCATGGTCGAGGCCGTCCGTTCTGCAGGGGTGGGGCAATGAAGGTCGTCATCGTCGACTGCTTCGACAGTTTCACCTACAACCTCCACCAGATGGTGGGGATGCTCGGGGCGACCCCCGTAACCCTGACCTCGGACCGGCCGCTCTCCGAGGTCGAGGCCGTGGCACCCGACCGGGTCATCCTCTCTCCCGGGCCAGGGAGGCCCGAAGACTCGGGGTTATGCCTTGATGTTATCGCGAAATTCGCGGGGGAAGTCCCCATTCTCGGCGTGTGCCTCGGCCACCAGGCGATCGTCCATGCCTTCGGCGGAAAGATCGAGAGGATGGAGACCCCTGTCCACGGCAAGACGAGTTCCATCCGCCATACCGGTGAGGGTATACTCACTGGTGTCAGGAGCCCCCTCGTCGCCACGCGGTACCACTCCCTCGCCACACCCGCAGACGCACTCCCCCGGGAGTTCCGGACTGTCGCTGTCTCGGAGGACGACGGGTGCGTGATGGGCGTGATGCACCGGCATCTGCCCATCTACGGCCTCCAGTTCCACCCCGAGAGCATCATGACACCGGACGGAAGGCAGATCATGGCGAACTTCCTCGGTGCGGGGGGTGCATGATGCAGGACGCCATCAGGACGCTGACTGGTGGCAGGGCTCTCTCGCCGGAGATGGCCCGGCAGGCAATGTGCCTCCTTGCCACGGGAGGGGCGACCGCGGCCCAGGCAGGTGCCTTCCTTGCAGCCCTCAGGCTCAAGGGCGAGACACCGGAGGAGATCGCCGCGTTCTGCAGGGTTCTCGAGGAGCACGCGGTCACGATTTCACCGCGGGTCGAGGGGACTCTCGTCGACACCTGCGGGACAGGTGGAGACGGGGCATTCACGTTCAACATCAGCACGGCTGCAGCGATCGTCGCGGCTGGTGCCGGTGCCCAGGTCGTGAAACACGGCAACAGGGCGGTGAGCAGCAGGTGCGGCTCTGCCGATGTGCTCGAGGCCCTCGGTGTGGACATCGCCATTCCCCCGGAGAAGGTCTGCCGGGCCGTGGAGGAGATCGGGATCGGCTTTCTCTTCGCTCCCCTCTTCCACCCCGCCTTCCGGAACGTCGCAGGAGTCCGCCGGGAGATGGGTTGCTACACTGTCTTCAACATTCTCGGGCCCCTCCTGAACCCGGCTCGTGCTCCCGCGCGCCTGGTCGGTGTCTTCTCCCCAGACCTGCTCGCCCCCGTCGCAGGTGCCCTCCGCCTCATGGGAGTCCGCCGGGCGCTCGTCGTGTACGGGTCGGGCCTCGACGAGATCTCGGTCTCCGGAAAGACACGCGTGGCAGAGTTGAACGGTTCCCGCATCGAGGAGTATACGATCTCCCCAGGTGACTTCGGCATCCCGGAATACCCTTTGCGGGATCTTTGCGGGTCGGACACGAAGGGAAACGCGGAGATCATACGCGGTGTCCTGCAGGGGCGCGGATCTTGCGCCGCCCGCGACGTCGTCGCGATGAACGCCGGGGCGGCGCTCTACGTTGGGGGGAAGGCCAAGGACATCGAGGACGGCATCGATCTTGCCATGGACGCAATCGTTTCGGGCCGAGCCGAGAGCAAGCTCGCCGCCCTGGCGAGGGTATCCCGGGGTGGGGCATGATCCTGGACATGATCGTCGCCGCGACAGCCGAGCGGGTCGCCCGGATGCCTGCTGACATGGAGGAGACAGCGGGGATCCCCATGGCGGCAACCGGGTTCTATGACGCGGTAAGGCGCAACAACGGGAAAAATGCAATAATTTCAGAGATAAAGGCGGCGTCCCCGTCCAGGGGAGTCCTCTGCCAGGATATCGACCCCCGTCGTTTCGCCCTCTCCATGGTCTCTGCAGGCTGTGCCGCCCTCTCGGTCATCACCGAGCCACGGTTCTTCTGCGGCAGCGATGCCTTCATCCCGGAGGTCCGGGACGCAGTCACGGTCCCGGTACTCCGCAAGGACTTCATCATCGACGAGAGGCAGGTCGCCGAGAGCCGGGCTCTCGGGGCAGACGCAGTGCTCCTGATCACGGCCGTCCTCCGGGACAGGCTGCCCGACTTCGTCGAACTCGCCCGGTCATACTCGCTCGAACCTCTCGTCGAGGTGCACACCGGGGAGGAGCTCGACATCGCCCTCTCGTCGGGCACGCGGATGATCGGAATCAATAACAGGGACCTCTCAGACATGAGTATCGATCTCTCCGTGACAAAACGGCTCGCGCCCCGTGCACGCGGTGCTGGGTGCCGCGTGGTGTCCGAGAGCGGTTTTCTCTGGCCCTGCGATGTCAGGAGGTTCCGGTCCATGGTAGACGGTTTCCTGATAGGGTCGTCGATTGTCTCTGCAGGGGACCCGGCAAAAAAGTTGGAGGGATTCGTATTCGCGTGAAGATATGCGGGATAACATCCCCGGAAGATGCCTGCATGGCGGAGGACGCAGGAGCGGATGCAATCGGTGTAGTGGTGTTCTCGGACTCTCCCCGCTCGGTGGCCCCGGAGGCCGCCCGGGAGATCTTCTCCTCGGTCGGCCCGTACGTGACGAGGGTCTGCGTCTCGACAACGGAGTCCCCGGGCGATATCGAGACGATGCTCGCCATAAACCCGGACGCAGTCCAGGTCTCCCTCCCCCTGGAGGAGAAGCTGCCCGTCCGCACGATCTGCATGGTCGATTCGCCCGGCGCCCTCCCTGCGTATGCCGACGCCATCGCGGTGGACGCGAGCAGGGGGACGGGCAGGCATTTCGATGCATCCCTCGCGGAATGGGCCGCCCGGGAGAGCACGGTCCCGGTCATCCTCGCAGGGGGGCTCTCCCCTTCGAACGTCGCCGGGGCGATCCAGCGCGTCCGGCCCTATGCCGTGGACGTCGCGAGCGGCGTGGAGATCTCCCCCGGCCGAAAGGACGAGGGGCTCGTCAGGGCTTTTGTCCGGAAGGCGAAGGGGGCTCTCCATGACTGACCCGTCCCGGTTCGGGGTTTACGGGGGGCAGTTCGTCCCCGAGACGCTCATGGCGGCCCTCGAGGAACTGGAACATGCCTTCCGGACAATCGTCCCGAAGGAGGAGTTCCAGGAGGAGATGCGGTACTACCTCCACGAGTATGCCGGGCGGAAGACACCGCTCACCTTCTGCAGGAACGTGTCGCGCGACTTCGGGTGCAGGGTATACTTAAAGCGGGAAGACCTCCTGCATTCCGGGGCCCACAAGTTGAACAACGCTCTCGGGCAGGCCCTCCTGGCACGGTTCATGGGGAAGAGACGCCTCATCGCGGAGACCGGTGCCGGGCAGCACGGCGTTGCAACAGCGATAGCCGGGGCAGTGCTCGGGATGCAGGTCGTGGTGTACATGGGCGATGAGGACATCGAGCGCCAGGCCCTCAACGTCGTCCGGATGAAGATGTTGGGCGCACAGGTCACACCGGTCAGCTCGGGATCGAGGACGCTCAAGGACGCCATCAACGAGGCGCTCCGAGACTGGGTCGCGAACGTCGAGACGACGCATTACCTGATCGGGTCAGTGGTCGGCCCGCACCCATTCCCGACCATGGTCAGGGACTTCCAGACCGTCATCGGGACCGAGACGCGGGAACAGGTCCTGGAGAAGGAGGGGAGGCTCCCGGATGCGATCGTCGCCTGCGTTGGCGGGGGGTCGAACGCAATTGGTATCTTCACCCCATTCCTCGATGAAAAGACGCGCCTTTACGGTGCGGAAGCGGGAGGGGAAGGGCCGGGGGGCAGGCACGGGGCGACTCTCTGCAGGGGACGGCCGGGCGTTCTCCATGGGGCCTACTCCTACCTCATCCAGGACGCGTTCGGCCAGATCCTCGAGTCGCATAGCATCTCGGCAGGGCTCGACTACCCAGGGGTGGGCCCGGAGCACAGTTTCTTGCGGGATTGCGGCAGGGTGAGTTACTACCAGGTGACAGACAGGGAAGCGCTCGATGCGTTCTTTTACCTCTCCCGGTCCGAGGGGATCATCCCGGCGCTCGAGTCGGCCCACGCCGTCTCGCTGGCAGAGAGGGTCGCGTCCGGGCTCGCGAAGGATGACATCCTGGTGATCAACCTTTCAGGTCGCGGCGACAAGGACGTGGCGCAGGTCGCGGCTCTCGCGGGTGATACCCTGTGACATCGCGGATAGGGGAGGCGTTCTCCGGGGCGGGCCGCCCGCTCCTCGTCGCATGCCTCGTTGCAGGCGATCCCAGCGAAGAGGTCTCCCTCGAGCTGATGCGGGAGGCAGAGAGTTGCGGTGCAGATATCATCGAGCTCGTGATGCCCCACTCCGACCCGGTCGCCGACGGACCCGTGATGCAGAAGGCCATGCAGCGGGCCCTGCATGCCGGGACGACGCCTGGCACCCTCTTTACCCTCGTCCGGGAGTTTCGGGCCCGTTCAGGAACACCGGTCCTCGTCCTCACCTATGCCAACATCGTCGTGCAGCGGGGAATCGAGTCGTTCTACCGGGATGCAGCGGCTGCCGGTGCAGACGGGATCGCGGTCGCCGACGCGCCCCTCGAGGAGGCAGACCCCTTCTGCAGAGCGGCTCGCGAATCGGGGATCGACCAGATCCTCTTCGTCAGCCAGACGACTTCTAGGGAACGGCTCGAGAAGATTGCAGCCAAAGCCAGCGGGTTCCTCTACCTCGTCGCGGTGCTCGGCGTGACAGGGGACCGGGAGAAGATCGATCCCCGGGTCATCGGAATCCTGCAGGCAGTGAAGGCGGTATCCACCCTCCCAGTGGTGCCCGGCTTCGGTATCGGGACGGCAGGCCAGGTCCGGGAGATGGTACGTGCGGGTGCAGACGGGGTGATTGCCGGTTCTGCCATCGTCCGCGAGGTGGAACGAGCGCTCAACGACCCGAGGGGAACGAGGGAAGCGGTGGGGGCGAAGGTCAGGGAACTGGCATCGGCCCTCAGGTGAGGAATCCTTGAAATGGGGATACCATGCCGATAGCGGCATCGTCGAGGACCCCCGTTGTTCCCGGCCAGGGAAAGCAGTCATCGACCCTTCAGCGGTCACAGGGCCTGGCGGAACCGGAGACCGGGTGGGAGCGATCACCCCCTCTATCATCGTCTCTTCAGAGTTGCCCGCGAAGATATCAGGCAGAGGGCCAGGATGGAGACAATCACGGGTAAAGTGGTTTCTGTCGTTGCCGGTCCAGGGGGGTTTTGCCGTTCAGTGGGTGCGAGAGAGGGAGTCTCTTCTGGGGGGACCGGGGCTGCCACTCGATTGAACTGGTATCCAGACCCCGTGACGGCCCGGCCCTGGGCGTTGAGCTCTTCCCACCCGATGAGCATAATCTCACTGTCAGGAGGGGCAGAAGGGATATTTCCCCGGAGTTCGATCTCGAGTCCCACGTCCTGCGTGGTAGGCCGCGTGGTAGGATAGGAGAGAAGGAACCCGTTGACGTAGACCCGCGACCCCTCTTTCGGGATCACCGCAGCATTGTTTCCGTCAAGTGTTACAACAACATTCCAGTGCGGGTCACGGAGGCCTGTGGCGAGTGAGAGTGTATGAGTCTCGGCAAAGGTGGTGGCACCGGAGGGGACGATCTCGATGACCGCGGTCAGGTTGACAGTATCTCCTGCATGCAGGAAATCACCGGCAGGTTCGACACGGATATCGCGGGCGACGATCGTGGCACCCGCGGGAGATGCCCGTGTTAAAAAACACGCGGAGAGGATGAGCAGGGCAGGGGAAAGGCGCATGAAGGGGTATAGGGGACCGGCATTTTATATATCCTCGCGGTGCCTCGAGTTCCCTAGGGCTCCTCCATGCCAGAGAGATGGAGAGTTATCTTTTTTTAGTCAGGAAATGGAGAATACTGTAAGGTAAGGGGGACAATATTGGGAGAGAACCGGCTGCCGTGACGGAAGGCGTGACGGAATTTTCCGTCCGGAACCGTTTGGGAGGGGGCACGTGGTAATTCTCACTCTGATGGCACATTTCTGCCTTGCATGTGCATTCATCACGTTCGGCCTTGGAATATACGTCATTTCCAAGAACTCCAACTCCCCCGTTAACCGGCTATTCCTCGTTTCAGTGGCTGCAGCGACGTACTGGGCCCTCGGAGAGTTTTTCATCTGGGAGGTGAGGACACCGGAAAACATCCGGTTCTGGCTCAGAGTGAGTGCTTTCTGGCCCATTGTCATCGCGGTCTTCTTCCATTTCATCACCGTCTTCTGCGACCACCCGCTGGCCAAAAAAGAGAACTCCTGGGCACTTGGCCTGGGCGTGTATGCACCTTCGCTTGCGGTCTCCCTGATCGGACTCCTGACCAGCGACCTTGACACGGTCATCTTCCAGCAGGGTTCAGGCTATGTTTACACACCCGACATGGGCAGTTTCGTGTACCTCCTCGGATCAGGGTACTCCTTGGCTGTCATGATCCTCGCGCTCTTCATCGTCTTCCTCTCGTGGAAGTCAGAAACCAGGAGGAAGCAGGCCCACCAGAAACGCCTCCTGGTCCCTGGGGTTCTCATTCTCATCACGTCCGGGGTACTGTCAGCCTTCGTGCTCCCTTCTTTTGGAATATACACTCCGAACATGGTCTTCTTCGGAATAGCCGCCTTTGCATTCCTGATAGCGTATGCCATCCATTCACAGGGCCTCTTCGTGCTGACGCCCGAGATGGCGGCGCCGCAGATCATGGCATTGATACCGGATGGCATCGTCCTCACCGACGAGAAAGGAAAGATAGACAGTAT
Organism: Methanobacteriota archaeon; assembly: GCA_029555345.1. Taxonomy (GTDB): domain Archaea; phylum Halobacteriota; class Methanomicrobia; order Methanomicrobiales; family Methanospirillaceae; genus Methanolinea_A. The sequence goes on from JAKPSJ010000051.1 coordinate 7,091, forward strand.
CAACCCCGCCGTGACAGGGATCCTTGCCAGAAGTGCGCAAGACCTCCTCGGCCAGGACATCGGTGAGGTTATCGTGGGAAAACAGGTGGTCGATCTCATGGGCACGGTCCTCCGGGACGGTTCGATCACGGACATCGAGGCCGAGATCGATGGCGCTCGACCACGGGTCGTCAGCATTTCAGGGGTCAGGGTGAACGACCCGGAGGGGGAACCCGCAGGGGTTGTGTTCGTCATCAGGGACGTCACCGAGAGGAAGGCCAAGGAGTCGGCCCTCCGCATCGCGAACGAGAAGATCTCGCTCCTCACACGCCTGACCCGCCACGATATCAGCAACCTTGTCACCGCTCTCTCCGGGTACCTCGAACTGATGCGCGGCGACTGCGGGCGGTACATGCCCCCTGCCGTCCAGACGGTTCAAAAGATATCGGATCACCTCCGGTTCTCGCAGCAGTACCAGGATATCGGTTCGACCCAGCCGGTATGGCAGCCGCTCGGCAAGATGGTCGCACGGGCGGTCGGGGAGATCCACCCCGAGGGCCTGGAGATCCCTGTCGATCTCCCCGACGTCGAGATCTTTGCAGATGGCCTCGCCTACCGCGTCATCTACGCTCTGATTGACAACACCGTCCGTCACTCGGGAGGAGCGACAGTGATGCAGATCCATGCGAACAGGGAGGAGGACAATATGCTGACACTCGTCGTCGAGGATAACGGCAGGGGGGTGGAGAAGAGGGACAAGGGACTCATCTTCCAGTACGGGTATGGGAGTCACACAGGACTCGGGCTCGCCATATCCCGTGATATACTGGCCCTCACAGGGCTTTCCATCAGGGAGACAGGGGTCGCCGGGAGAGGTGCGCGTTTCGAGATCTCCGTCCCGCCACACGCATGGCATAAGGGGGGGAGTCACTCCTCGCGCACGACGTAGTCGTCCTCGTCCCCAAACGAAAAAAGGGCATCGATCGTGGTCCCAAGCTCCTTTGCCACGCGGTGGGCCAGCCGGAGAGAGGGGTTGTAACGACCGGACTCGAGGAACACGATCGTCTCCCTCCTGACACCGACCCGGTCGGCGAGCTCGGCCTGGGTCATGCCTCTCTTCGCCCGGAACTCCCTTATCCTGGTCTGCATGAGGTCCATTCCCCTGGAACGGCTTTCCTTTCAGTCCACGTCTCCCCTGCGGAAGAGGTACAGCTGGAACGCCCGAGCCGAGATGCCCATGAGAAGGATGAGCAGCACCGACAGGGTCCCCGCACCCGGCGACCAGAACCCTGTGCAGTCCGACAAAAAGATTGCGAAAAGGGCTATAAAGGTGAGGAACCATGACCAGGAGAGGCCATACGCTCCTATCTTCCTCGTCCTCTCGTCCTGGAAGGAATCCTTCTCACCCCTCCAGAGGCGCAGACCGGAGATTATCACGAGCGCAGTACCCATTGAAACAAGCGCACTGGAAAAGGCCCTCCCCGAAGGGGGTGCGAGGAAAACTATGTCGATCACTCCTGCGATGAGCAGGAGTATCCCGGCGAGGAACAACCCGGCAGTCCAGGAGCGGGATTTGAATGTACCTTTATTGTTTTCCGGCATAGCGATCAGATAAGTTATCTATTTTTAACATATGTTATATTTATCTCACACAAACTCCCCTCAACGAGCACTCGCACGCCTTGGCATCGGATGGCGGGGCGATGCCTCATGGCAGCCCCCTGTGCCGGGCCGGAGCAGGAAAACCTGTATTCACGACGGGACCATCTTTCCCGCAATGCAAGGGGGTCTACGTTCTAAACCTGTTGATCCTGTCAGGTCCCTGACATTTTTTGTCTTTCATCTGCCTGGGACGTGTAAAAAAGCCTCCCCCGGCTACTTCATCGGGAATGAGAAAAAAGGGAAACGAATGAAATCATGAGATCCATGCATCGATCAGATCGTTTTCTCCCATCCCTGGCCCGTATCGATGAGAGGCCTCACCTCGACGACCCGGAAAGTCACCACAGCGGACATCATCGCCGCGCCTTCCTTCCCCGAAACTTTTGCGATCTGATTTTTCAGTTCTTCCAGGACGGGTCCGGACCTGGCGATCTCCTTGACCTCGAGGTAGACTCTTATACCCTTCCACTCTGAAAGGGACTTGCCAGGCTCCACGATCATGTAGACCGCGTGCGGGTTTTCAGAGAGGTACTGCAGCGACCTGTTATTCCCAAGGCCAATGACGACAGTCTTCTCGTCGGTCATGCGTGCAGACCCAAACATGGCCACATTGACCTTCCCCTCCCGGCTGGACGTGGAAAGGGAACCAAGACGTGGTTGCTTGTTAAAATATTCAACGAGTCGCGAAGTCATGCAAAATTCCTCCTGTTATCAGAGATATGCATCTCTCTCGCTGGCAGTTAAAATTTTCCACCGCCCCACTTTCAGCTTAGACGTGGTGGCCATGTGCTCCCACCTTTGGGAAAGTATCATAAGGTTCATAACGATCAAGATTTCCGTGGAAGTGTCAGATGAGAGAACCGTTGTTCAGCAGATACCCTCTGTCCTCTTATCTTGTCATTGCCATATTCTGTGTCCTTATCCTTGCAGTTGGCGGGCTCGTTGTCATCAGCTACGTCTCCATGGAAAGGACACTTTCCGAAAACGCCCGGTCAGTGCAGCTCCAGACGGAGAACAACCTTGTCGCAGTCTTCAAGACAAAGGAAGAAGGGCTCCGCCTCTATGAGAAGAGCCTGGACAGGAAGATGGAATCTGCCTTCATCCCGTTCCTTGCAGAATACGGGAAAGCAGGGGGGGATCCCACCCGCATGGATCTCGCGGCAATAAAGCACGAGATCGGGGACGAGATGGAGCTGTATGTCATCGATGCAAACGGGACCATCGTTGCGACAACGTATCCCCCCGAACTCGGGCTCCGTTTTGGTGACTATGCACCTTACTTTGTCGACTACTTGAACAGGATCCGTCTCTCGGAGGGTTTCTTCCCGGACCGCATCGTCAGCGAGAAGTCGACCGGAGCAATGAAAAAATTTGCATACATGCCCACCCCTGACCATTCCTATGTCCTGGAACTGGGCCTCCCGGTCAGGATGCCGGAGATCCCACTGTTCCGGTACCTGGACAGGGACCTCATATTAGAGGTTGAGAAGGATAATCCTTACCTTTCCAGTGTCAGGGTATTTGATACCACCCTCCGGGAAAGGAGTAACGATACCTCTGTCCAGGTCAACGACCCCGCACTCGAGGACATACTGAGACAGGTCCTTGCGAACCGGCGCAGCACGGATATCAACAACGAGAGGTCGGGAACCCTGACCAGGTACCTTTTTGTCGACCTCAGAGACGAGGAGACCGGGTCAGACATCAGCAGGATCATCGAGCTGAACTACACGAGGCTCCCCATTCAAAAAGCTCTGGCAGGAGCACTCGCGTTCCATATCATCGTCGGCTGCACGTTCCTGTCGGGATGCGCTTTTCTCGCTTTTCTCACAATCAGGAAATTTACCAGTCCCATCGAAAGAATGGTGGAGGACCTCGACCATATAACCCGCGGTGACCTTGACCACCCCATCACACCCCCGCTTGGAAAAGACCTCGTCCAGCTGGAAGAGGGCATCACGCGGATGATCTCCCGTCTCAAGAAGACCCTGGAAGAGGTCAGGGAGAGCGAGGAAAACTTCAGGACCCTGGTCCAGGGTGCAAACAGCGTCATCATGCGGTGCACACCGGACGGGACGATCCGGTTCATGAACCCGTTCGGCCTGGAATTTTTTGGTTACGCGGAGAGCGAGATTATCGGAAAAACAGTCCAGGAGACGATACAATCTCCCTGTGAGGAGGGAAGTGATGGTTCGGCGGAGACAGGCAGAGAACTCCCTCCCTTTTTTTCCCAGTCGGAGTGTGCGATGACGACGCGGAGCGGGAAGGAGGTATGGGTGACATGGACGCACAGGCCCCTCGGGTGCGAGGGAGAGAAACCATCGGAGATCCTCTCCATCGGCAATGACATCTCCCGTCTCAAGCAGGTGGAAAGGGAGATCCAGGAGCTCAACACCCAGCTCGAACAGAAAATTGCCGAGAGGACGCACCAGCTCATCGAGACGAACAGGAACCTCGAGGCGTTCACCTACTCGGTCTCCCACGACCTCCGTGCACCTCTCCGGGCTATTTCGGGGTACTCATCCATCCTCCTCTCGGAGCTGGCGGACCTCCCTCCCCGGGAGAGGCGGTACCTCGAACAGGTACAGCGCAGCACGAACGAGATGGGAGAACTGATCGATAACCTCCTCACCTTCTCACGTATAGGGGGCCAGGCTCTGAAGAAAACTATGGTCAACCCCGGGGACGTGGCCAGGGAGGTACTCCGGGACCTCCGCGGGGAGATAGTGAAATACAACGTCGAGGTCAGTGTCCTGGACATGCCACCCTGCAGCGCCGACAGGGGGTTGCTCAAGCAGGTCTATTACAACCTGATAGCAAATGCTATCAAGTTCTCGCGTATACGAAAAAGACCGCTCGTGGAAGTCGGGGCCCGATCCCGTGAAGGGACACCGGTGTACTATGTCATGGACAATGGAATCGGGTTCGACATGCGGTATGCTCCAAAAATTTTCAAGATCTTCGAGAGGCTGTGCGACACCGGGGAGTACGAGGGGACGGGTGTTGGCCTTGCAATAGTGAACAGGATCATCGAGATGCATGGAGGGGAGATCTGGGCCGAATCGGAGCCAGACAAGGGGGCGACTTTCTCCTTCACACTCGGCGGGGAGAGCGGATATCCGAGTGGTTAGCCATTCCCTGCACTCCTAGCCCCCCCTCGTCCGCAGTGCCAGAACATTCCCGCCCCTTCCAGACTTTTACGCCCGTTTTATGGGATAGAGTGCAATGACTATGATGATACCCGATGCAAGGATCGTTAAGAGTCCCACGGGTGCTTTTTGTGTTGGAGATTCCACGGGCTGGGGGATTGCCAGGGGAGAGAGCGAGGCGAACACATGGATATCCTGGCCCCGTGCTACCTGGCCTGACGTGGAGAACGGGAGGTAGCCCTCCATCGTGATATTCACGGTGTAATCCCCCGGAGGGATATCGTTGAACGAGAGGGGTGTCACTCCTACGTAGACAGAGTTGACAAAGACATCCGCTCCGGCAGGGTTGGAGGCGATCTCCGCGCTCGCGACCCCATGGTAAGTACTGGCGAGAGGTGCGAGGACCTGTACTATCTGCCCGGCCTCCACGGACACGGGAGCCGAAAAGACCTGGTACCCCGGTTTCATGACGACCAGCTCGTGCTGCCCGGGCGAAAGGTCATTGATATCAAGGAGGTCATCAGGGATGGTCAAACCCCTGTAATCACTATCGATGTACACTGCTGCACCAGGCGGTGTCGAGGCGACGAGGATGTCGCCGGAAAGGGGGCTGACTTCAGGCTCGAGTATTGCAGAGACCTGGGCTACTGCTCCACTTGTCACAGTCACGTCCTTTTCCCACGCCACATATCCCGCTTCGGATATCCTGACCGCGTGTGTTCCCGGTGCCAGGTTCCCGACGACCTGGTTTGTCTTTCCCATGTACCTGTCATCCACGTACAGTGATGCACCCCGGGGTTCCGAGCTGATGGAGAGGCCACCCGGGTTGGAGACCGGGTCCAGGGTGACGATGACGTTCTCGGTCGAACCGGCTGTGACCTTCACGGTTGAAGATTTCGGGAAAAATCCCTGTCGTGTGACCTTCACGACGTGTGTCCCAGGATCGATTCCGGTAAAAGTCCCTGGCGTGGAGAGGTATCGTGCACCGCCGTCGAGGATGGCGGATGCCCCCGAGGGCGTCGAGGCAACGTAGATGCTGCCCGTTTTATAGACGCTAGTGCCGGTCTCGATCGATGCCTGGAGGGTTATTCCGGCCATTGCAGTGCAGGAGACCACAGTAACCAGGACAACCAGTGAGATGAGGATCCTCTGTCCGGACATGCCTTCTTGCTCCAATGCAGGAATCTCCCGGAATGCATAAAAAACCCACCATGGGAATCTGCAGGGAGGGGAGACAGAACCGCCGCCTGTCAGTACCCGCTTGCATAATAATATCCATTCTCCGGCCGTACCCTGACTGGCACACGAAAGAGGTCCTGGAGGTTCCTGTCGGTCAGCACATCCTCTTTCCTGCCGTCCATGGTAATCCTCCCCTCCTTCATGAGAATGACACGAGATATCTCCGGGATGATGTCGTGGAGGGCATGGGTGACCATGATGATCCCGACACCAGACCGGGCGACGTCGCGGACTAGCTTTCTGAAGGTGTGGAGTGCAGAAAGGTCGAGGCTGTTCGTTGGTTCGTCCAGGATCAGTGTCCGGGGCCCGTGGACGAGTGCCCTCCCGATCAGGAACCGGCGGGCTTCTCCGGTCGACAGGGTGTCCATCGGTCGCCCGGCAAGCCGGTCGATATCGAGCGACTTCATGATGTTTTGCGCTCGCTCTTCCATCTCGGGGGTTACATGGTGGTGGAAGAGGCCGATGCTCGAGAAGAAACCCGAGAGCACCACGTCATGGCCAGAGACTCCCCGCGTGTACTGCAACTGCAGGTCGGGAGAGACCACGCCGAGGGACGACCGAAGGGAAAAGACGTCCCAGGTCTCGCGTCCCTCGAAGCGGAAGGTGACATCCTCCTCACAATCTGCGACAGGGTACAGTTCCCGCGTGATCGCCTTGACAAGGGTCGATTTCCCGGAACCGTTCGGACCCAGGATAGCGACATGCTCTCCCTCGTGGATTGCCAGGCTGACCCGGCGAAGGACCGTTGCGTTCCCCCGCATGACACTTAAGTTCGCACATTCGAGGAGAAGTGGCCGGGAAAAGGAGTTGTCACGGTTCGTGCTCGATCACCAGTTTTCAGGAGACCCCTGTCAGGACCCGGGCGGTGTCCGCCCGGTTACAGGTTTCTGAAATAATTCTCGTTCCCTGCACATGAGGGTATTTATTTGCTGATCGTGATCGAGCCTTCTCGTCTGCTGTTCAGCAGAGCATGTCCCGGGGCAGACAGGTAAATACCCCTGGCAGAAAAACTCTGTTAACCATGGATGACAGAGTCCCGGGAACGGAACTGGCAGACCGTCTGTGCAGGTTCCGCAATCGAATGGACTGCATGCACCCTGACTGGGAGATGGCGATTTTTTTCGGGAGGATCAACCTCTACTACCTGACGGGGACGATCCAGGACGGGATGCTCGTCGTGCCCAGGGACGGGCAGGAAGAGTTCTGGGTGAGGAGGAGTTATCGGCGTGCATGCATGGAATCGAGATTTCCTGTCATTCACCCGATGGTGTCCTTTCGGGACGCAAGAATAGGCATGTTGCACGTGCCGCCTTCGGTCCACATCGAGACCGGGGTCGTTCCTCTCGGCCTCTGGGAGACTTTCAGGAAGCATTTCCCTGTCCAAAAGGCAGGCAGCCTTGACGCCGAGGTGGCGTGGGTCCGGGCGAGAAAAAGCCCGTACGAGGTCGCCCTCCTCAGGAGGGCGGGAGAGATCCACAGGACAGTCCTCGAAGAGGACGTCCCCGCTCTCCTCAAAGAGGGGATGAGCGAGGCCGCGTTTGCAACTGCTGTTTATGCACGGATGGTCTCGCTCGGCCATCAGGGACTCGTCCGTTTCGGGAGTTTCAACACCGAGATCGAGGTGGGCCAGGTGGCCTTCGGAGACAACTCACTCTACCCCACGTCTTTCAACGGCCCCGGAGGTTGCCGCGGGATGGGCCCGGCGGCACCCGTGCTGGGAGACCCTTGCCGGAAACTGAAACCAGGGGACCTGGTGTTCATCGACAATGCATGCATGGTGGGTGGGTACCAGACGGACAAGACCATGACCTACGTTTTCAGGGGTGCCGTTCCCCGGGAGGCCGAAGAGATGCATTCACGCTGCACGGGGATCATGGAGGAGATGGCGTCCATGCTCGTCCCTGGAGCAGTCCCCTCCAGGATCTATTCGTCCGTCATCAAGGGCCAGGAACCGGGTTTCCTGGACCATTTCATGGGCAATGCTGAGCCGCCGGTCCGGTTCCTGGGTCACGGTGTCGGCCTCGCCGTGGACGAGCCACCGGTCATTGCCCTGGGTTTCGACGAGCCGCTCGAGGAGGGGATGGCAATCGCCCTCGAACCGAAATACGCTTTTCTGGGGGTGGGGCTGGTCGGCATCGAGAATACGTACCTCGTCACACCCCACGGCGGAGAGAGCATCACCGGGGAGAATCCCGGGCTGATACCCATCCCCTGACCAGCAGCCCTTCTTTTCTTCGGGTGGCAAAGGCCCCATGAACACATCAGGTATATCAGTAAATTTTTAATAACAATATGTCAAATATTTTTTACACAAAATTCCGCTGCACATAATGCGCGGGGGAAAAACCAGAATGGAGTTCCATAATATGATGAATAACCTTCGTTTCAGGTGGCTGTTGATAATAGTAGTTTTTTCACTCTTTGCAGGTGCTGCTGCTGCAGCGACGACGGCAGAGGAAGCGGCATCGTACGTGGGTGTGACCTCAGTCTCGCTGGAGCCCGGGGTCTTCATGCAGGACGATTCAGGGACAATTGTCGTCGAGGTTACGAACAGCGGTTCAGACCCGGTCTCGATTGCGCGGGCTGAGATCCTCTCCAGCGAGATACAGGTTCTCAATTACCAGACGTATGACTCGGTCGGGGCAATCGGTCCGGGGAACACGATGAAGTTCACGTTCCATGTCCAGGCAGAAGTCACGGACGGCGTCTATTTCCCGATGTTCTACCTGGACTTCACGAACGCAGGCAGCCTGCGCTATCCAATCGCCATGGAGGTCGAGTCCACACCTGTCTCTGTCAGCGTGGTCGATGCACCGGCTTCGTTCTCACCCGAGACCAGAAACAAAGTCACGATATCCGTGAACAATCCCCGCAAGAACACTGTCACCAGCGTGACCGTGACACCTGGGGGAGGGGGCATCAGGACTACCCAGGGGAGCATCTTCATAGGGACACTTGGGCCTGACGAGGGAAAAAGCGTCACATTCGATGTCTGGGCTGACAGGGAGACAGACCTCGCATTTGACGTATCATACCGGAACGGGCTGAACACTCACCATTCCACCCTTACCATGCCGGTCACGATCGGGGGAAGGGAGACTGCAGCAGAGCTTGTCGTGAACAACGTGGAGGTGACCCGGAGTGGCTTCCTTGTCACGATCAGCGGCGATGTGACGAATGCGGGCCTTGAAGACGCAAAAGCTGTCAAGGTGACCGTCGGGAGCCCTGCAGAGCCCACCGATCCCAACCCGGTTTACGTGGTAGGGTCGCTCGAACCCGACGACTTCTCCAGTTTCGAGGTTACCTGCACCGTCCAGGGGGAGTCTGCCGTCCCACTCGTGATCCATTACCGCGACTCCGATGGCACAATCTTCGAAAAAACTGAGAACATATCTCTCCGCAACAGTGTTGCCGGTCCATCGGAAAGCGGTGCCGCTGCAGGAAACCTCCAGGGGTCGTCATTTAGCCAGCGCAGGCCGGGAGGGTTATTTGGTTTCGGCAACGGTGTCGGTAAAGTACCTGTGACCGAGATTGCGGTTGTCATCGTCGCTGCGGTCCTGGTGCTTGTGACATGGCGGAAGGGATACCTGGCGAAGGCAGCAGGTCTGATACAAAAGCGTCGGCAGGGATGAAAGTCTGTGCCGGAAGACCCGATAATTGAGCTTTTCGAGGTGACCAAGGTCTACCCCCTGCCTGCAGGGGACGTCATCGCCCTTGACCGGGTCTCGATGGCGATCGGGGACGGGGAGTTCGTCGCCATCATGGGACCGTCAGGGTCGGGAAAGTCGACGCTCCTGAACCAGCTGGGCTGCCTCGACCGGCCGACGTCAGGGAACCTGCTCATAGGGGGCAGGAACACGAGGGAGATGAACGACAGGGAGCTGACAAGCCTCCGGTTGAACACGATAGGCTACATCTTCCAGCGTTTCAATCTCATCTCGCTCCTCTCGGCGTACGAGAACGTCGAGTTCCCTTACCTGATGAAGCACAGGAGGCCGGATGGTTCAGGGCGCGTCGCAACCCTGCTCTCTCAGGTGGGGATCGACAGTGCAATGGCAAAACACAAGCCCCCCGAACTCTCCGGAGGCCAGCAGCAGCGCGTTGCAATCGCCCGGGCCCTCGTGAACGACCCGCAGATCCTCCTCTGCGACGAGCCGACCGGCAACCTCGACTCGGTGACCGGGCAGCAGATCATGGAGATGCTCACCGGCCTGAACCGGAAGGGCAGGACGATCGTCGTCGTCACGCATGATCCAGGGGTAGCCAGGTATGCCCGGCGGATCATTACGGTCCGGGACGGGAGGGTGGCATGAAGGACATCGTCCTGCAACTCTCGCTCAGAAACATCCGCATCCATTTTCTCCGGTCTGTGCTTGCAGCGCTCGGCATCGTGATCGGGGTCGTCGCCATCTCCTCCATGGGGATGATGGGTGCAAACATGACCCTCTCGGTGAAAGAGGAACTGTCCAGGATGGCCAACGTCGTGGTCATCACGGCGGCCTCCGGTCCCGGCGGCGGACCTGGGGGATTTGGCGGCGGGAGCAGCGACGAAAAGATTTCAGAGGAAGAATTTCGGGATATACAGAAGATTGGCGAGAAGTACGGGCTCGTATACGTGATTTACCGGGAATCGGACACAATCGAGGTCGGAGA
>JAKPSJ010000056.1 GCA_029555345.1 Methanobacteriota archaeon
TTCATCCGGGCCCGCGAGATGATGCGGGAGTGGGGAGTGGACGTGGAGCGTGCCACGCTCGGAGTCATGATAGAGATCCCGAGCAGCGCCATCCTGATCGAGGATTTTGTCAAGGCAGGGATCCAGTTCGCGTCCTTCGGGACAAACGACCTTGTCCAGTACACGCTTGCCATCGACAGGAACAACCAGAACGTCGCCGGCATGTACCAGCCGAAGCACCCGGCGGTCCTGGCCCTGATCGATTCTGCAATCAAGTGCTGTCGGAAACATGGAGTTGAGGTCTCCATCTGCGGACAGGCGGGGTCCGAACCTCCGATGGTCAGGTGGCTCGTCGAGCACGGCATCACGAGTGTCTCTGCAAATATCGACGCTATTGCAAAGATCCGTGAGACTGTCGCCCGGACCGAGCAGCAGATAATCCTGGAGAACGCGAGATCCCGGAATGCGTGAAAAAGGGCAGTCAATCGACCATCTCTTTTCTTTCCTTGCAGCAAAAAGGGAGGAGGATATCAGCCACGATTACATCTTAAGCTCGATGTGCACCGTCCCCCACCCTGTCGCTTCCCGCGCCCACACCCTCTTCCTCGAGACAAACCTCGGTGACCCCGGGCTCTTCCCCGGGACTGCCTCCCTCGAGTCCCTCCTCGTCGAGCGCCTCGGGGCACTCTTTTCCCACCCTTCTGCATGCGGGTATGCCACGTCCGGCGGGACAGAGTCAAACATCCAGGCCCTCAGGATAGCAAAGAAGCTCCTTGGGGCCTCAAACCCCAACGTTGTGCTCCCCCAGTCAGCCCACTTCTCCTTCCAGAAGGCCTGTGACATCCTCGGTCTCGAGATGCGGAAAGTGCCCCTTGACGGTGAATGCAGGATGGATGCCTCCAAGGCTTCCGACCTGGTGGACCGCGACACGTGCGCCCTCGTGGGGGTTGCCGGCACAACGGAGTACGGAGTCGTGGACCCGATACGGGAACTTTCCGCGATTGCACTCGACCATGGCACCTTCCTTCACGTCGATGCAGCGTTCGGGGGAATGGTCCTGCCCTTCCTCGAGGAGGCCCCTCCATTCGACTTTTCCCTGCCTGGCGTCAGCAGCATTGCAGTCGACCCGCACAAGATGGGGATGAGCACGATCCCTGCAGGGGTGCTCCTCCTCCGCGAAAAGTCGGCACTCAGTTCCCTGGCCGTCGATACTCCCTACCTCTCGGTCAAGCAGGAGTACACGCTTTCCGGTACGCGGCCAGGGGGGCCTGTCGCAGGCGCACTTGCCGTCCTCGAATACCTCGGCCGTGAGGGCATGCGGGATATCGTCGCCGGTTGCATGAAGAACACGCAGCGGCTGATCGATGGGATGGAGGCCTTCGGGATCCCGCGGGTCGTGACACCCGACGTGAATGTCGCGACCTTCGCGCGAACCAGGATCCCTCCCCCGTGGAAAGTCTCCTGGACCCGGACAGGGCACCTCCGCATCGTATGCATGCCCCACGTGCATGCCGGAGTCGTTGAATCATTCCTGAAGGATATCGGTGAAAACAATGCTTGAACGCCTCGTCACATCCCTAGAAAATTCTCCCATCGTGAAACGGGGAGAATACAACTATTTCATACATCCCATCACGGACGGTGTCCCTGAAGTCGACCCGGCCCTCATCCGGGAGGTATGCATGGCCCTCGTCAAGGTTCTTGACCTTGACGGTGTTGATCGGATCATCGCCGCAGAGGCAATGGCCATACCCATCGGGATCGCGCTCTCACTCGCGACTGACATCCCGGTGAACATCGTCCGCAAGAAAGATTACCGCCTCCCCGGCGAGGTCGCCGTTCACCAGGCGACAGGATACTCGAAGGGCCAGCTCTACCTGAACGGTGTCGGACGGGGAGACACGGTCATCATAGTCGACGATGTAATCAGCACGGGTGGCACGGCAAAAGCCCTTCTATGGGCTCTCGGCCAGGCGGGCGCCACTGTGAAAGATGTCTGTTTCGTAATAAAGAGGGGCGATCCCGACATCGGGAGGAGTTACAAGGCACTCGTGAGTGTGGCGGTAACCGACAGGGTGCACGTGATTGACAGAATATTCTGACCTCGCAAGGAAACTCCGCCATCGGAACGCCGCATCGGTTGCACTCCAGTTCCCTGAGGGGCTGAAGAGGAGAGCACGCGAAATCGCTCTTTTCTTGAAAAAGGAGGGCTTTTTCGTGATCGTGAATGCCGACCCCTGCTACGGTGCCTGCGACCTTGCGTCCGATGCACTGCCACACGTCGATGCCCTGGTCCACTTCGGTCACACCCCCGTGGATGACCCGGGCCCGAAGGTCATCTTCGAACCATATTCGGTCGATGTCGATCTCGATGTACTTGGAGAGGCAGCGCCCTTTCTCCGGCAGCGCACCATAGGCCTGGTGACGACTGCACAGCACGTTCACCTCCTTCCTGCAATGGTCAGGAAATTGGCCGAGATCGGCATCGCTGCAAGGACACGGACAGGGTCCCGGGGGTGCCGGGAGGGGCAGGTCCTTGGATGTGCCTTCGAAGCCGCCCGGATTCCCTCTGTCGACGAGATCCTCTTTGTCGGGACAGGGCTGTTCCATCCCCTCGGCGTCCGCCTGGCGACCGGGAAGAGAGTGATCGCATTGGACCCACTCGCAGGGACGGTCCAGGAAGTGGACGAGGAGCGGTTTCTCAGGCAGAGGTTCGCCCTGGTCGAGAGGGCACGCTCCGCTGACTCCTATGGGTTGATCGTCAGTTCGAAGACCGGGCAGGGCAGGTTCGGCCTTGCACAGGAGATGGCATCGCGGTGCCGGAATGCCATCCTCCTCCTGATGCGGGAGGTGAACCCCGAAGAACTGCTCAACCTGGGGTTTCCCGCCTACGTGAACTTCGCATGCCCGCGCCTCGCCTACGATGATCAGCCGAGGTTTCCTGCCCCTGTCCTCTCCCCGCAGGAGTTCCAGATCCTCCTCGGCGAAAGGGATTTCTCGTCGTATGCCATCGACGAGATGTCGTGACCCGCGATGAGACTGAAGCATCTCGAGAGAGAACTATCCGGACTCGAAGGGTTCGAAAAGCCCTCTCCCCACCGGGAACAGTACACCACTCCCCCGGACATCGCTGCCCGGCTCCTGTACCATGCCTACACGAGGGGAGATATCGGGGGAAAACGCATCTGTGACCTCGGGAGCGGGACCGGCATCCTGGCTATTGGTGCTGCACTCCTCGGCGCATCCTCTGTCACGGGAGTGGAAGTCGATGCCGGTGCAATCGCAGTCGCATCGAGGAATGCCGCGAAAATGGGTGTTTCCCCGTGCTTCATACAGGGGGATCTCGAAGACCCAGATCTCTTCCTTCGCATCGGCCCCCACGACACGGTTGTCATGAACCCTCCCTTTGGTGCCCAGAACCCCCACGCAGACAGGGCATTCGTGAACGCGGCGATCGGGATCGCCCCGGTTGCTTATGGGATCTTCAACGAGGGGAGCCTCCCCTTCCTCGCAGGATTCATCGAGGGGCGGGCAGAGATCGAGGGCGTCATACAGGCAGTCCTGGCCCTGAAAAGGACCTTTGCCTTTCACAGGAAAGAGAGAAAAGAGATCCCTGTCGAGATCATCATCATGAGGCGGATAGACAGTTGAAACCTCACTTTTCCCTCCAGGGGCTTTCCCTGTCCAGATGGCCACGGACCTCCATGCGCCGGCAACCCCTGGGCCATGCCCCTTCCCACGTTTTCGCCAGTCGCTACCTCCTGTAAAGCGGTGAGAGAACGAGCGCATCACGGATACGGTTCATGGTCGCCATCCAGAGGGCGGGGACGAGGAAGAGGAGCAGGACAGGGAAACCGATACCAGATACGAGGAGCAGGTTGAAGAGGGCATGGGCTCCGACAGCAAGGCAAAGCCCCCAAAAGACGATCGGGTCGGCCTTCCCATAGGGTCCCTGCTGCGAGACGCCGATGGCAAAACCCCACATGACAGAGAAGAGGACATGCGCCGGGACAGAGATGATTCCCCGGATTGCAGCAGTCTGCAGTGCAAGCACAAATGACTGGTCGAGTGCGGACAGGATATAGAGGGTGTTTTCTATCGTCGCGAAACCCAGGCCCGCAGCAGCAGCGTAAACGATCCCATCGATCGGTTCATCGAACACGTGGGTACTGTAGACAGTCCTCTCGACGACCCAGTACTTCGCAAGTTCCTCGAAGACAGGAGCGACAAGGACAGTCCCGAGGAACCCTCCGGACAGGGCGAGGAGGCTGCTTTCAAGGATACCGATTGGGAAAGTGACTGCCGCACCGAGAAGGAAGACAAATGTTATCCATGCCGGTGGTTCCGGGTCGTACCTGTCCCTTGAATAGAAAAAAAGCAGCCAGAATATGCCTGGGGCAACCGCGAGGATGACTGCAAGGATTGTTTCCATCAGTCCTCGAAGTCTCCGGCTGACCCCGACTTCCAACCCCGGTTCATCCCAATCTCACTCATTCATATCCACTGTCTCTTCCGGAAATAGAGGATCATGACAGCTGCAATGGAGATCATCACTCCCCAGATCGCGAAATACCCATATTTCCACGAAAGCTCCGGCATATACTCGAAATTCATCCCGTAGACCCCTGCCACGAAGGTGAGCGGAATGAATATGGTCGCAATAAGGGTCAGGACCTTCATGATCTCGTTCATCCGGAAAGAGAGGCTCGAGAGGTAGATGTCGATCATCCCCGATACCATCTCCCTGATTGTCTCGAGGGTGTCTATGACCTGGATGACGTGGTCATGCACATCGCGCAGGTAAATCCGGGTGTTCTCGTGAACGAGAGGAGACCCTGAGATCTCAAGCCCACTCGCGACCTCGCGCAGAGGCCATATCGATTTCCGGAGGGTTATCATCTTTTTCTTGAGCACGGTAATCTTCTGGAGAAGTGCAGGAGTTGCATTCTGCACGAGGTCTTCCTCGAGATCTTCCACCACCTCCTCGAGATGTTCGATGACGAGGAAGTAGTTGTCCACGATGACGTCGATGAGGGCATATGCAAGGTAGTCGGAGCCGAACTTCCGGATCCGCCCTTCCTTCCGGATGCGAGCCCTCACCGGGTCGAAAACGTCCCCTGTCATGTCCTCCTGGAACGAGATCAGGAAATTCGGGCCGATGACGAAACTGACGTGCTCTACCTGGATCTCCGGCCTGGGGCTGGCGAGCCGGATCATTTTCATGGTCACGTAGAGATAGTTCTCGAAGTCTTCCACCTTGGGACGCTGCCCCGTGTTCAGGATGTCCTCGAGGACGAGTGGGTGAATACTGTAGTGAGTGCCTATCTTTTCGATAACCTCTGTATTTTCGAGGCCTTCTATATTGATCCAGGTGACCGTTGCGGTATCCCGGTAGGGAAAACACTCTTCGAGTGTCGAGACCTCTTTCTCGGAGAAATTCGAAGCATCGTAATCTATGACAGTGATGCGGACAGGGCCTTTCGTATGCTTTCCGTCAACGGTGATGGTTCCTGGCGAGAGCCCCGGGCGTATAGGTCTCTTCCGGCGGCGTGGCATGGCGATCATCGGGTGCAGGTACCCTGCCCTTCACACCATATTTGTGGTTTTCCCCTATTTGACATCTACGGGTAAAATGTGGGAGAGGGAAACCAAAATCCCTGGAAAGATTCCAAAAAACCTAACTCCACTTGCAGGCAGTCATAATAAGGGACTTGGAACCGACGGATCTATTAAAACGATTCGTGATATATCCCGTGTAAAAAAATGACGACCCTGGCCCCGTCACCCCTTTTCGTCCGGGAAACAGGCTGGATTGTCACTTAACCATCACGATTCTGTGGTTTTCCGGATCGACAGCATAGTTCTTGGGGTCGTTCAGGAGGTCGAGCGCATTGACCTTCATGTCGATCAATTCGCTGTAATTGAAGGTCTCAAACTCTTCTTTTCCTTTCTTTCCATAATAACACGCAATCCCGTTCTCCATTTTCCTGGTGGCAACAATTTTTTCCATAGGTAACTTCTTGGGACCGGGGGATATGAATATTTTTCCCAAAACGAGGCAACCAAAGGGAGCCTGTCCAATCAGTAGATCCCCGCTATAAACCTAACTGATTTTACGGCCAACAGGGGCACACAGAGACTCAGATCTGGTAAAA
>JAKPSJ010000071.1 GCA_029555345.1 Methanobacteriota archaeon
CTCAGGTACAGCAGGTAGCTCAGGTGGAAGGGCGCCTTGACAAGGGGCATCGTCGTGACGGGGATCTCCAGGATCGTCCTGCCCCCCGGCAGGAGCCACCGGTAGGGCTTGACCGGCCGCAGCCCGTCGCGGAAATTCCCGTAGAGCTCCTTCCTGAGCTCCTTCTCCTCGTCGCTCAGGTTCGACGTCCGAAAGTAGTAGGCGCGCGCGACGGGACCCAGGTAGGTCGGCAGGGTGGAGGCGTCAAAGAGGTAGCCGCGCTCGGCGAGAATCGACAGGTGATGGAGGCTCCAGCTGAAGCCGGGCCCCCGAAAGCCCATCGGCTTCTGTCCCGTGGCCGCAACGATGTGCTCCTCGGCAAGGGCGATCTCCCGCTGCATCACTTCTTTCCCGTTGGCCCCGAGCCACGGCTCGTGATTGTAGGAATGATTCCCCGCCTCGTGGCCCCGCTCTGCAATGGCTCTGAGCGCGCCCCGGTTCTCCTCCCGCTCCGCGTCCCTGCCTACGATGAAAAAGGTGATCTTCAGGCCCAGCTCGTCCAGGATGTCCAGCACCCGAGGGACGACGACGTCGAGATAGCTAGAGTATTTCTCCCACCCGCTGTCCCCGTGCGTCTTCATGTAGGACCAGAGGTTGTCGAGATCCAATGACAGGCTTGCGAGAGGTTCGTTACTTCCGGGCACGTTATTCACCCAATTCCCTGTAATTGATTGGATATCTCCTGTGCCTTGCGCTCGGCAAGGGCAACGAGCTCGTTGACGTTCATGGTGCCGTTGGGGATCTGAGAGGAATTTGCGATGAACAGCCGGCTGATGGACGTCGCGGTATCCGGCATGATCTCCGTGGAGTAGTTCAGGGTCGTCACCGGGAAGACGAACCGGGCCCTCGTCACGGTCGACGCGGCAATGTCGATCTCATCGAGGTCAGGGTACATCCCCTTTAGGGCTTTCCAGAACGACTCCTTCACGGCTGCATCGTCCCATCCCATGACTGGATCATCCTCGGCCACGTACCGGGGCAGGTACACGAGACTGTAGCCATCAAACAGACCGCTGTCAACCAGGGCCGTCATCTCGATGACCGTCGTGAAGGGAAACCCCGCTTCCGTGATGTTGGTGATGTAATAACCTCCCAGTTTTTTGCGGAGCATAAGGACGAGGCACACGACATGCTCGTATTGCAGTCTCCTCAGCCGCACCTTCTCCTGTTCCGTCAACTCCGAACAGAGGCCCGGTAACTCGCCGCCCGGGGTTGTGCACACTGCAGCGTCAAAGGCCAGCCGCCTTCCGTCTCCCAACTCGGCCTCGATTCCTCCACCCTTCGGCCTGAGGCGCGTAACCGGATGACCGCAGAGGAGCTTCACCCCCCTGCCCGCCAGTACCTCCTGCATCCGTTGCAGTACCCTGGAATACGTGCCCCCGATATAGCCGAACATCTCCTGCTTGATGCCCGTACGCCGCGCGGCGTACATACGGGCAATCGTTGCCCAGATAAACGCCGCGTTGGTAATCCTGTAATTCTCCCCCAGCTTGCTCTTCAGAAGGGGAAGCCAGATCTTCTCGAACGTACGGGGGCCCGAGAGACGGCGAAGCCAGCTCTCCACGGATACCTTCTCCAGCCTCTGCCATGACTTGATCCGGGACGTCAGGAAGATCGTCCCGCCCAGGCGGAGGATATCCAACAGTGATAATACCGGAAACCTAAGGAATTCGATGATGTTGGACATCGAATGGAAGCGCCCGTCGGTGTAAAAGCCGGTTCTCGTCGGGCCCCACTGGATCTCCTGAAGCAGATTCAGCCGCTCCAGCAGGCCCAGCAGCGCCCGGTCCGAATTAAGGATGACATGGTAGAAACGGTCCCAAGTGTGCTCCCCGATCCTGATCGGCACGAGTATACCACCGATCTGCTCATCTCCCTCAAGCACTGTAACCCCGTAACCCCGGTCCGACAAGTTGAGGGCAAGCGACAGGCCGAGGATTCCGCCTCCAACGATCGCGATATTCTTCTTTTCAGGATTGGTCATCGAGAGGACTATATTATACTTTTCGTCATGGCGAGCAACGGACACTGAATGGGTTCGGGTTCATCGATGGAAGAAACGCCTTCTCCCCGCGCGGGAGAGGTAATCACATTTTCCCTCTCCCCTCGCGGGAGAGGGAAAGGGTGAGGGGGGTCTTTCAATCTTTCACTTTCAACACCATCCCCTTCCTCGTCAGCTCATACCCCCTCCGGCAGCGGGCACACCGGACCCCCTTTACACCCGAACCGACACGCGATTTACCCTTTCCGGCCTCTGTGTTAAGCGGTTCCCCGCAGAGGCAGACGTACCCGGCCGGCCTTGCGGGGTTGCCGTAGACGAGCCTGTGGGGGGCGACGTCCTTCGTCACGACCGATCCCATGCCGACCATGCAGAACGCCCCGAGCCGCACCCCCGGCCCGATTACGCAGCCCGCCCCGATCGTCGCTCCCCTGCAGACCGTCGTCGCGAGGGTCTCGTCGGTGGGCTCCGAGGTCTGCGGCGAGAAGGTGTCCGGGTCGAAGGCCCGGGGAAACCGGTCGTTGGTGAAGATCGTCCCGGCCGAGA
>JAKPSJ010000049.1 GCA_029555345.1 Methanobacteriota archaeon
ACCCCGGGTGTCCCGTCGAAGACCAGTATCCGCTCGCTGATCATGTCGACGAGGTAGATGTCGTGGTCGATGACCATGATTGCAGCGTTACGCCCGTCCACGTAGTGGCGGAACATCCGCGTGAGCCTGACCCGCTGCTCGACGTCCAGGTGTGCGCTCGGCTCGTCGAGGACGTAGAGATCGGCGGGCCGCGAGAGGCATGCCGCGATGGCGACCCGCTGCAGTTCCCCGCCGGAGAGCGTGTCCAGGGGGGACTGCAGCAGCGGGCCGAGCGTGAGGGGCTCGATGATGTCGTGCTGGTAGAGCGAGGTGTCGAACTGCTTCGTGCACGAACGGAGGTAGAACTCGACCGTGTCCTGGGTCTCGGCCTTGATGTACTGGGGCTTGTACGAGACCTTTGCAGAGATCTGCATGGTGCCGCTGTCCGGGGTCTCCGCACCGGCGAGGAGCCGGGCGAACGTGCTCTTGCCGATGCCGTTTGGACCGAGCACGCCGAGGACTTCCCCCGCCCGGATATTCCCCCCCGACACGTCCAGGTGGAAGCGGGAGTACGTCTTTTCCATGCGCGGGAACTCGAACAGCGTGGCCCTCTCCGACCCCCGGCTGTGCGCCCTCTTCTCGAAGACGACGGGGTATTCCCTGAACCTGACGTTCTCCTCCGGGAGGTACCCCCCGAGGTACTCGTTGATCCCGACCCTGACACCCTTCGGCTGCGTGATGACGCCGAACACAGCCGGTTTCCCGTAGGCCACGTGAACGACGTCGGCCAGCATGTCGAGAACGGCGAGGTCGTGCTCCACGATGACGACGGGTCGACTGGCGGCAGTCTGCCGGATCAGGTCCGCTGCAGCGACCCTCTGGTAGATGTCGAGGAATGGCGTTATCTCGTCGAGGAAGTAGAAGTCCGCGTCCCGCGAGAGGCACGCGACGATTGCAACCCTCTGGAGTTCCCCTCCGGAAAGCGTTGCGATGTCGCTGTCGAGGATGGAGGAGAGGCCCATCGCCTCGACGAAGGGCGCAAGCTTCCCGCGTTCATCTGTGCCCTTCAGGAGCTCCCCAGGCGTGCCGGAGAAGACCCGGGGGATGTAATCGATGTACTGGGGCTTGATGGCGACCTTGATCTTCTTCTGCGAGACGGTCTGGAGGTAATCGAAGAGTTCCGTCCCGGCATACATCTTCAGCACGTCCTGCCATGCAGCCTCCCCGTGGAGGATGCCCAGGTTGGGCCGGAGCTGCCCTGAGAGGATCTTGACCGCGGTGGTCTTCCCTATGCCGTTTGGGCCGAGGATACCGGTCACCCTCCCCTCGGCAGGGATGGGGAGGCCGTACAGCGCAAAACCGTTCTCTCCGTACCGGTGCGTGGGGTATTCGAGCTCCTCGGGAAGGCTGACGATGTCGACGGCCTCGAACGGGCACTTCTTCACGCATATGCCGCACCCGACGCAGAGCTCCTCGGAGATGTGCGCCTTCTGGTCCTCGCCGATGGTAACGGTCTCGTCACCGGTGCGGACCCTCGGGCAGTAGATGATGCACTCGGTCCCGCATTTCTTGGGGTGGCACCGATTCCTGTGGACGACTGCGATCCGCATGGGGAAGCTCCCTGGAAAACTCCCGTTTCAGGTACCCTGTGTGAGGAGGATCGTCCAGGCAATGAACCAGAATGCGAACGTCATGAACCCCTGGTAGAACCAGTCCTTGGCCCCCATGGTGGGCTTACCGATCCTGACGAGGGCAAAGATGTGCTTCTGGACAACGATGCCGGCGGCCATGATGAAGAATGCAAGGATGGTATAGGCCTGGATGCCGGTGACCTGCTGGGGTTCGATGACCAGGTACGATATCACGCCGGTCAGTATCCCGAGGACCGACGCGACCAGGGTCTTGTATATCCGTGCCAGGTGCTCTGCCTGTTTCTCCTCCCGGGTCTTCTTCCGCGGCGCCTCTGCGACCACTGGCGCCTCGGCCTCCTCCTCCCCTGCCTCTCCCTTTTTTTCCGCCGCTTCGAGGGCTTTCAGTTTCTTCTGCCTCTCCTTCTCCTTTGCAGATTTCTCTTTATCGAGGGCCTCCCTGTAACTCTCCATGAACGACTTTTTCGCCGGCTTCCAGTGCCTCTTGTCAGGGGGGTTTGGACTCATGGGATAATCAGTAGTCCTATTTTTAGGTGCTCGAGCCATATCTAACTTGGTATATCCATGGCGACTGCCCGGGGAATGAGCGGGATCGATGTGCGGGCCCTCGTGACAGAGTGGGAACGCCTCCTGCCCCTCTGGGTCGACAAAGCCTACGAGGTCAGCCCGGGCGCATTCCTCCTGCGGTTCAAGGGGAAGGAACACGCCCGGTTTCAGCTCGTCATCGAACCCCCTGTTCGGGCTCACCTCACGACGCACGAGTTGAGCGTCCCGAAGACGCCCACGGCCTTCGCGATGCTCCTGCGCAAGTACCTCTCCGGGGGGAGGGTCCTTGCCGCAAGGCAGCACGGGGTCCAGCGCATCGTCATATTCGATGTTGGGAAGAGCGACCGGCTCTACCACCTGGTCATCGAGCTCTTCGACCGCGGGAACATCGTCCTGTGCGATCGGGACTGGACAATCATCCAGCCTCTCAGGCGGCTCCATTTCAGGGAGAGGGAGATCGTCGCCGGCGCTGTCTACCCGCTCCCCCCGCTGGACCCTGCGGCATCTGGACCCGCGGAATTCGCGCGGTTCCTGGCCGGCGAGACGCGGGACATCGTCCGGGCCCTCGCCGTCGGGGCGATGCTGGGCGGTCCTTATGCCGAGTACCTCTGCCGCCAGGCGGGCATCGACAAGGAGACCCGGGCATGCGACGCCCCACCCGACATCCTCTACCGGGAGGTGGAAAACCTCCTGCAAAGGGCATCGGGGGGGATTGCACCGGTCGTCACGCCGGAGTCCTGCATCCCCTTCCCTCTCGACAGGGGAGCGGTTGCGGAGGCCGCCACCCAGACCTTCAACCAGGCGCTCGACGCGTTCTTCCCACCGCCGGCGCCGCCACGGGGAGAGGAAGTCTCCCGCAGGGAGGAGAAGGCCGCGCGGGACGACCACATCAGGTCCCGGCAGGAAGAGGCGGTGAAGAAATTCGAGGGGAAGATCGCGGAATGCGAACGTGCCGTCGAGGCGCTTTACTCCAACTACACGCTCGTCCAGGGGATCCTCGAGGCGCTCCGGAAGGCACGGGAGACGTATTCCTGGCAGGAGATCGAGGCGTTCGCCCTGGGAGCGAAGAGCGGCCCTGCCTCCCGCATCATCGCGGTGTACCCGGAGCGCGGGGCAGTTGACATTGACCTTCCCGAGCGCGTCACTCTCACTGTCGGAGAGAGCATCGAGGCGAACGCAGCCGCGTATTACGAGGAGATAAAGAAGTACAGGCGGAAGATCGCGGGTGCGCGTGCCGCCATGGAAAGGGCAGTCCCAAGGAAGGAGCCCCCGGTGACACGCGCTGTCGCCGGGAAGAAGCGGTGGTACCACAGGTTCCGCTGGTTCGTCACCTCCGACGGGACCCTCGTCGTGGGCGGGAGGGACGCGTCCCAGAACGAGGAGCTCGTCAGGAAATACATGGAAGGCGGGGATCTCTTCGTCCACGCGGATGTGCACGGGGCATCCGTCGTGGTTGTCAAGGGAAAGACCGAACGCATGGACGAGGTCGCCTGTTTTGCCGCGTCCTACTCGGGGGCCTGGAAGAGCGGGCACCTTGCTGCCGACGTGTACTGCGTGCGTCCCGGCCAGGTGAGCAAGACCCCCGAGGCCGGCGAGTACGTGACCCGCGGGTCGTTCATCGTGCGGGGAGAGAGGCAGTATTTCCGGAACGTGCCGCTCGGCATTGCCATCGGGTTTCAGAAAGAGCCGGAAGCGGAAGTCATCGGAGGTCCTCCCGCAGCCATCCGGGCACGCACGAACCTCTCCGTCGGGCTCGTGCCAGGCAGGTTCGAGCCCAACGATGCGGCCAAGAAGGTGTTGCGGGCATTGAAAGAGAAACTCTCCTCCGGGGAGCAGAAGGAGTACAGGAAGGTGCTGACCACGGAGGCGGTAGCGGCGTTCGTCCCTGCCGGAGGGTCCGATATCCTGGAGGCCTGATGAAAGCAGAGGCGGCGGGCCCGAACCTGTCACCAGGTGAGATCCGGCTCTTTCCCGAGAACGCGGACGACCTCTGGCACCTCTCGCACATCGTCTCTCCCGGTGACCTCGTGTTCGCGACCACGTTCCGGACCGTCGATGCGCCATCCGACAAGATACGCCCAGAGAAACTGGAGAAGAGGCCCGTGAGGCTCGGCGTCCGCGTGGAGCGGGTGGAACTCCACGACTACTCGAGCCGGCTGCGGATATCGGGGACGATCGAGCATGGCACGGACGTCGGCGCACACCATACCCTCAATGTCGAGCCAGGGTACGAGATGTCAGTCATCAAGCACTGGAGGCCCCACGAGCTCGAGAGAATCGAGAGGGCTGTGAAGGCCTCGGTCCACGAGCCCGTGCACGTGCTCGCCATCGAGGAGGGCGAGGCGACACTCTTCCGCCTGCGCCAGTCCGGGCCCGAGGAGGTCACATCGGTTACCATGGGGAGCGGAAAGGGGAGCGGTACGGATTCCCGGCCCGCGTTCTTCGCCAGGGTCGCAGAAGAGGTCTCTGCCGTCCAGGGCCCCCTCGTCATCGCGGGGCCCGGGTTCGTCAAGGACGACTTCGCCCGGTCCCTTGCAGCCCGGGACCCGGAGCTTGCAGGCCGGGTCATCCTCGTCGAGACACGCCGCAGTGGGCCCGGCGCCGTCCGGGAAGTGGTGGGCCAGGGCGTGCTGGACAGGGTCACCGAGGACCAGCAGCTCGGGCGCGAGGTCCGGGCCGTCGAGGAACTGCTCATGCGCATCGCAAAGGATCTGCCCGTCGCGTATGGGGAGCGGGAGGTCGGGAGGGCGGTCGACTACGGCGCCGCCGAGGAGGTCATGGTCTGCGACTCGCTCCTGCACGACGAGGGAATCGAGAGGCTCCTCGAGAGGGCAGAGCAGCAGAAGGCGCGGGTCACTATCCTCTCGGAGGACTTCGACCCTGGAAAACAGCTCCATGCACTCGGAGGGGTCGCTGCCCTCCTCCGGTTCCGGGTCGGGTGAGCGACCGGGGGACTGGATTCGGGGATCGAGATCCCGGAGAGAGACCCCTTCCTGCGGGAAGGGATGCGCAGGGGGTCAAGTTGTGATAAAAAGGAAAAAAATTACTGGAGCCCCTTGATCTCCCAGTCCTCGGGCGGTGTTTCCCCTTCAGGCTCCTGCCCTTTCTTCTTCCCGCGGACGAAGTACAGGGCGACGTAGATCGCGGCGACCACGATGATCACGATGATGACGACCTTGAGGATCAGGTCGAAAGGCAGCCCGGCGGCGGGTGTCACGACAGTGGTTGCGGCTGTGGTCACCGATTCAGTCACGACCGGCGTGGCCGGTGTGCCGGCCATGAACAGGGCGTAGACACTCGCGTGCGTGATCTTCGCGCTCACCGTCCTTGCGTTGCTGTCCACTGTCGTGGGGATGCTCTCCCATGCGGATGCGGATGGGTTGAACCACTTGATCGAGAGGTTCCCTCCCTGGAGTGCATTCCACTCGCTTTCTGGAAGGGTGATCGAGAACGTGAGGTACGGGTCGAACGTGGCACCCGACGGCTCGATCTCGTAGGCATAGCCTGCGAACGTGAAGCCCGGGACAGGGAGCCCCGGCACATCCGAGTCCTGGACTCTCGTGATCGTCAGGTTCCGGAGCGGTGCACCTGACGGGTCCTCGGGCTTCATGCCGCTCGGCAGGAAGAGGGCCCCGGCCCCGTCCTGCGAGACGATCGTCACCGACTGGGAGAGGGTGAGGGCAGAGTTCAGCGGGAGGGAAGATCCAATACCCAGGGTCGTCCAAGACTGCGATGTGGGTGTTGGTGTCGGTGTTGCCGTGGTCGTGGAGGCACCAACGGCGAGGTAGGCACCGCCGCC
>JAKPSJ010000102.1 GCA_029555345.1 Methanobacteriota archaeon
CATCCGGCCGGGCGCCAAGTACTATTACTGGGAGATGCGGGGGGTGCCTCTCCGGCTCGAGATCGGGCCGCGGGACCTCGACTCCCGCCAGGTCACGGCTGTCTCGCGCCTGGGGGAGAAGGTCGCGGTCCCCGAGGAGAACCTCGCGGAGAGGGTCGGTGTGCTGCTCGACGCCTATGCCGCCAGGCTCCGGCAGCGGGCCGAGGCGCACGTGCGCAGCAGGACCCGGGTGTCGCGGACGCTCGACGAGGTCGCGGAGGCCGTCGAGTCGGGAGTGACCTTCGTTTCCTGGTGCGGGGACCGGGCGTGCGCCGATGCGATAGAGGAGAGGACACGTGCGAGCGTGCTCGGGACCGATGTCAGGTCGGAGTACTGCGAAGAGGCGCCCGGCCCGTGCATCGTGTGCGGGCGGGAAGGGAGCACGGCACTGGTCGGCCGGTCGTATTGATGGTTATGACAAAAGGATGGGGTGGGGATCCGCCCCTCGTTTTTCTTTCCTGATCCACGAGGTCCGGGTTACCTTCTCTACAGGCCGCGTGCCTTACTGGCACGACCTGCACCGGTGCACGATGCGGTAGCCGGGGAGGGAGAGGTCGCCGGAGAGCACCCTCTTCCCGCCGCCCAGGAATATCCTCCCGCACTTGTCGCACCTGTGCGGGACGATGGAATCGAACCGGCCCGCGGGCAGGTCGAGCTCGAACCTGGTGTCCCTCTGCGACGGCCCGACCCGGAGGCAGCCGGTTTCATACAGGGTGAGGAGCTCCATCACCTTGAGCGGGCTCGCCCCCATGTCGGTGAAAGCCTTGAAGATGAAATAGTTGAAGATGAGCCAGGAGAAGTCTGCCCGGTCCACCAGTTCCTCGACTTCGTTCTCCAGTCCATCCAGGTCTTCGAGGGAGCAGCCGCAGAGGGGGCAGCGCCCCTTCACGAGCTCGTCGAGGTAGACTTCTTCCTGGCAGCCCGGACAGGTCGTATGGGCCGCATGGGTCCTGTATGTCATGGTCTTTCCGGTGGTACCGGCTCTTACCCGGTTGTTCTTTTAGGACACGTCATTGCCGGTGGCTTCGTGCTGTAGTGAGATTGGTCCGCATAACGGTACCTTATCTTGTCACCGCACGCCTGGAGAGGATGCCGGCAGCGCCTTCCGGAAATCCGCCCCCGAGGACCCGGTCCAGGGCGATTGCCATTCCTATTTGTACCTCCATCACATAAACCATGCGCTCGGCGACTTCCCGTCGTCGCAATGGACAATCAAGAGAGAATTTGCAGGTATAAAAGGTCTTCCCCCCGCGACCTTCTGCGAGGGTGCCGGACACCCCGGGGGTCAGCGCACCAGGATCCCGAGGGCTTCCGAGAGCGCCCTGATCCCCTCCTCCTTCCTCCCCTCTTTGAGGAGCGTGACTGCACGCGAGAGGCAGTCCCGGATGGACTCCCTGTCGAGGTCGTACGCGACCATGAAGCAGCGGACGGACTCCTCTATCTCGCCGGAGAGGAAGTGGCAGTTGGAGAGCTCGATCCAGGCGTCCACGTGGCGCGGGTCGTCGCGGACCACGCCCTCCAGGATACGCACGGCCTCTTTCCGCATCCCGGTCCGGGACAGGGCGAGCCCTTTCCAGTACATGTTCCGGGATCCGGTGAGCGGCCGCGACTCCTCGGCCCGTGCGAAGCAGGCGAGGGCGTCGCGGAACTTCCCGAGCTCGCAGTACGCGATGCCCTCGAGGATCCAGGCCGACGAGAAACCGGGATAAATGGCAAGTGCCCTGGAGAAGCTGGAGACCGCCTCCTTTCTCCGCTTCAGCTTCAGCAGGGCATACCCGTGGTTCACCCAGGCGCCCACGTAGCGGGGGCGAAGCGAGGTCGCGATGGCCGTGCATTTCAGCTCCTCGTCGAACCTGCCGAGCTCTCCGAGCGCGTGGCCCTTTGCATTCCATGCACGGGCGTTGGACGGGTCGAGCTGGATAGCCCTTTCGCAGCAGAGGAGCTTCTCGGAGAACCTCAGGAGCTTCCCCAGGGCAAAACCCCTGTTGATCCATGCCTCGACGTTCTCCGGGTCGAGCGCGAGCGCCTGGTCGCAAGCCTTGACCTCTTCGCGGAACCTTCCCAGCTTTCCGAGCACGAACCCGGACGCGACCCAGGCGGGGACGTACGTCGGGTCTTCCTGGAGCGCCCTGGAGAGGAGCCCGAGCGCCTCCTCGTGCCTCCCCCTCCGCGATGCGAGGACGCCTTCCCGCGTGAACTCTGCAGCGATGCCTGCATCCCGCCCTTTCCCGGCACGGACCTCCAGGGGCACCGGCTCCTCACCGCTCTCCCCACCGGGCAATCCCGCCTCTGTCATGCTCTACCGGCACCGGCTCCGTTTCATTGACAGAATGGTTCTCGCGGCATTCGATAAATTCATTCCATGAAAAGCGGGCCGGTGAGCGGGGGCGCATCATCCCGGCGCGGGACCGGGAGAAGGATTATTGCCAGAAGGGGCCCCATTGCATCGCATGGGAAGAACGATCCCTCCATGCGCCTGCACGATTGCCGGCTCCGACCCGAGCGGGGGTGCGGGCCTGCAGGCAGACCTCGGCGTCTTCTCCGCACTGGGTGTCCATGGCCTCTCGGTCGTGACGGCGGTCACCGCCCAGAACACGAAGGGAGTGGCCGGGGCCCACGTCCTCCCGGCCCCCCTGGTCTCCCTCCAGATCGAGACGCTCCTCGACGAGTTCGAGATCCGCGCGATAAAGAGCGGCATGCTGGGCGACAGCGAGACCATCCGCGTCCTCGCACGGGAGATCCCGGGCGGGGTCCCCTTCGTCCTCGACCCGGTCATGGTCTCCACGAGCGGGCACACGCTCCTGCCCGCGGGCGCACGGGGGGCCCTCGTCTCCGAGCTCCTGCCGCGGGCGACCGTGGTGACCCCGAACACGGGCGAGGCCGAGGCTCTCTCGGGCATCGCACCCATCAGGGGACGTGCAGACGCCCTGCGTGCCGCTCAAAAGATCCTGGGCCTCGGGCCGGAGTACGTCCTCCTGAAGGGAGGGCACATCGCCGGGGACAGCGCAACCGACATCCTGGTGAGTTCGTCCGGGGAGTGGTGCATCTCCACCCCCCGGTACCCCTATGCCATCCACGGGGCGGG